>JAEEUZ010000207.1 GCA_016290725.1 Bacteroidales bacterium
TGGAGCTGGTATACTGAGCTATTCGCCTACCACCCACACCAGGACGTGGCGGTCGAAGGTCATGTATTCGAGGTCGAATTCTTCTTCGTCCTCGTTTTTGTCAATAAAGGTGGCTTCCAGTTCTCCCTCTCCGCGGGGACGGAAGCGCTCAATCTCGATTTGCTCGGCGAAATCTACGCTGTAGCGGCTTAAAAGCTTGAAAACAGCCTCTTTGGCGCACCAGTAGATGGCCAGCTGCTCATTGCGCTTTTCGTCTTCCAGGTCCTCGATTTCGTCTTCCGAAAGGGCCTTTTTCTCCACGGCGGAGAAATCCCGGTCCAGCGACTCGATGTCTATTCCGCAGTCTTCTTCCTCATGGAGGATGACGGCCACATATTTCTCCGTATGGGTGATGGAGATGTTCACCGGATTGTTCTCCAGGTAGGGCTTCCCGTTGTCGTGGTGGCTCAGGTACACCTTTTCGTCGAGAAGGGTGTTCAGCAGGGCCCGTACGGCCAGCCGCTGCTTCCGCAGGGATTCGCTGCGGATGAACGAGATTTCTTCCATCTCGTCCGAAGGGGTGGAACTCAGTTCAATGAGCTCCTCTTCCGTCTCTGTAATCTGCCACACGCCGATGGTGGCTTCGTTTTCCAGTTTCTTCTTAAGATAAAGTGCCATTACTTAGTTCGTTGACGACAATATGCAAGCCCCCGGACGCCCACTACTGGGGGCACCGGGTTTTCCGTGTTATATGGTTTGTAATCGCGACAGAGGAGGGTCGTCTTGACCGACGCCCGCTAACTGGTTGGATTTGACCTGACTGGGAGGCTCCATATTAGTCGTTACAATTATCGGCACAAAGATAATTCATTTTTGGCAAATGCAACGAATGTCTGCCGGAAATTTTGTAACTTTGTGGGCTAAAAGATTTTTAATTGTTTTAAATCATACATATCATGAAATTCCTCACTGATGAAAAGCTCCTGATTGTCGGCGCAGCCGGCATGATTGGTTCCAACATGGTCCAGACGGCCGCCATGCTCGGCCTCACCCCCAACATCTGCCTCTACGACATCTATGAACCCGGCCTGAAGGGTGTCCTCGCAGAGATGGACCATTGCGCCTTCCCCGGCGTGAACCTCACGGCCACCATCGACCCTGCCGTGGCTTTTGAAGGGGCCAAGTACATCATTTCCTCCGGCGGTGCACCCCGCAAGGAAGGCATGACCCGTGAGGATCTCCTGAAGGGCAACTGCCAGATTGCCGCCGAATTCGGCGAGAATATCGAAAAGTACTGCCCGGACGTGAAGCACGTGGTGGTTATCTTCAACCCGGCAGATGTCACCGCCCTCACCGCTCTCATCCGTTCTGGCCTCAAGCCCAATCAGTTAACTTCCCTGGCAGCGCTGGACAGCACCCGTCTGCAGGAAGCCCTGGCCCAGGAGTTCGGCGTACAGCAGTGCGAAGTTACCGGCGCCCACACCTACGGTGGTCACGGCGAAGCCATGGCTGTATTCGCCTCGCAGGTAAAGATTGAAGGAAAGCCCCTCGCAGAGATGGGCCTCAGTGCAGAACGCTGGGAAGAAATCAAGCACAACACCATCCAGGGCGGCAGCAACATCATCAAGCTCCGCGGCCGCAGCTCCTTCCAGAGTCCTGCCTACAATGCCGTGAAGATGATCGAGGCTGCCATGGGCGGCGAAAAGTTCACCTGGCCGGCCGGCACCTATGTCAATGAAGGCAAGTACAAGAACGTCTTCATGGCCATGCCCACCGTCATCGACGCCACCGGTGTCCACTTCACCATGCCGGAAGGCACCGCCGAAGAAATGGCGGCCCTGGACGCCTCCTACGAGCATCTCTGCAAGATGCGGGACGAGATTGTGTCCCTGGGCATCATCCCGGCCGTAAAAGACTGGGCAACGGAGAATCCGAACCTCCTGTAGGCTTCCCGCCAGTTGCGCCCACGGAACAGCCGTTCCTTCAGGCATTAACGCAAAGTGTCCAGGCGTTTCACCGGGACACTTTTTGCATAATCGCTACAAAGCAATACGTAGTTCAGTAATAATGCCTATTTTTGCAGGGGAATCAGTTTTATGACAAGATTCATGCAAGGAAAAAGGGGAAAGCGGATTCTATCAGCGTAATAATTGTTAAGCGTATGAAACACAGATTGTATCGCGCAGTAATGTCGCTGCTGGGCTTCGCGGCCTCCTGTACTCCTATCATGAAGCAAATGTACGGGCCGGCACCGGTAGAGTATGGAACGCCGCATACAGACCTTGTGGTCAAGGGTACCGTGACGGACCAGGACGGCAAGCCCATCCCGGGCATCCAGGTAAAAGCTTTCCGCGCCGGCGTCCGGTTGATGGCCCAGGAAACCGACGCATCCGGGAAGGTGGAGATGGGGACGGAAGAGTATGAGTATGGATACGAACCAAACCTGGCCTTCGAAGATATCGACGGCCCCGAAAACGGCAGTTTCGCCCCCGACACCCTGTTTAGTAAAGATCTGGACGCCAAGCAGATTGCCCCTGGAGACGGGCACTGGTATGGGGGTGCCTACGAAATTGTCTTCGAAAAGAAACTCCGTCCCGCCGGGGAAGAATCCGAGTAGCCCGATATGGACTTAAGACATCATATAGCGCTGCGGCTGCATGAAAAGATGGCCGCCGAAACCGTTCAGAAACATGAGCTCCGGGAAATCTTCTGGGAGTGCACCCTGCGTTGCAACCTTCACTGCCGCCACTGCGGCAGCGACTGCAAAGTTACCGCCGGGCTCAAGGACATGCCGCTGGAAGACTTCCTGAAGGTGCTGGACCAGGTGAAGGCCGCCGGGCTGGACACCCATAAGATCATGATTGTGGTCTCCGGCGGGGAACCGCTCCTGCGGCCGGACCTGGAAAAATGCGGCCAGGCCTTCCATGACCGCGAATTTCCCTGGGGGATGGTCACCAACGGTTTTGCCATGACCCAGGAACGCTTCATGCGCCTGCTGGCCGCCGGGCTGGGCTCCATG
>JAEEUZ010000208.1 GCA_016290725.1 Bacteroidales bacterium
TATGATTACCTGTAAATGATACACCGGTAAGACTTAGAGTAGCATTTTTGGCGTTCTCACACTTGATGGCGCCGCCCCATGACGCATTATTTCCATTACTGGTATAGTTTCCATCGAAAACGGTGCCTACTCCACCGCTGCGTCCAATCACTATACTAGCGTAGTCCTTGGCCAGGATGGCTCCGCCTCCCTTTCCGTAATTCTCACTGATGGTTCCTCCTTGAATCTGAAGGCGCACATCGCCATCTGAAGAGCCGGCGATAAAGAAAGCACCGCCCCACTGGGCATTGTTCTCGCTGACTGTGCACCTTGCGAAATTACAGGTTACCTTGGAATACACCATACCTCCGCTGCTCTTTGCCGAGTTATTGGTAATGGTGGCATCCTTCACATTAAGGTAAACACTCTCGTCGTAGAACACACCACCATATTTTCCTGAATAATTGCCTGAGAACGTTCCGCCATTGACAACGACCGACCCCGTACCTTTCTTTTCGAGACTCTGATTTGCAATGCCGATAGCTCCGCCGTTATTGGCGGCCGAGTTGTTTGTAAAGGTGCAGTTGTTAAGATTGCATGTGCCATTGTTGTGATGGATGGCTCCATAATCACCACCTTGAGCCTCGTTGTTGCTGAATGTGCAATCCTCAAAAGTACATGTGAAAGTATGGGAACCGCTGTCACGAAGACGAACCGCTCCGCAATAGTTCGTGGCTACGTTGCTGTCGAAAACGCAGCTTGTCATGTTCAGGTTGGCGTGGTCGTTATAAATGGCGGGAGCCGTATAGGCAGTATTGCCGGAGAACGTCACTCGCGTAGCGTTAAGGGTACCGTTGGACAGCACGATGCCAGCGCCGCTGAAGGCGCTTTCTGTGGATGTGTCGTTCGAATTGGCGGTAACTGAGCAGTCAACCATATTGATAGTAACACCGCTTCCGGAACTCTGCAAAGCACCACGCTTGTCACCGGACAAGCTGTTGCCAGTCAAGTTGATGCCGTCCAAGGTCAGTGTCAGCGTACCGGAAAGGATAAGCGAGGAGTTCCCTGCCGTTGCGGTAAAGTTCGTAGGATTGCCGGTAATGTCCCTTACACCTGTTGAAGCATTGTAGCCGCCCTTGATGGTGAGTGTTACTGGCTCCGTTTCTGAATAATTCAGGGTCGGGTCGGCACCGAAGTCGTAAGTGCCGGCGGCCAAATGGAACGTTGCGCCGTCGATGGCGGCGAGTTTTGCAGCCTTTTCAGCGTCGGTTTCGGAGCCTGTGAGTGCAACCATTGCCCACATCTTGTCGGCGCTGAGGGCGTTGTCCCAACTGAGACCGTTCTTGTTGCCTTCGCCACTCACTGAAACATAGTAGTTGCCGTTCGGTTCGAATTCTCCGAATTTGTAGACCTTGTTCCTCTGGGTAGTTATGTTCTTGTTCAGATAGTAGGTTCCGGAAAGGACATCGCCGTCCTTGTAATACTTCAGGAGCAGGCCCTCGGCGTGAGTAACACCGGCGAGGATGGGAAGATACTTTTTCCCACTGCCGTCAATGGTCATGGAAATGCTGCTCTTAGGGTCTGACTGGGAGCCCAGGGTCCACGAACTGCCGGAGTAAGCAAGTGTCTGTTTACCGGCAAGGGCGCTTCCGTCCACGCTCTCGACAACGACCTTCTTGATCTCGTCTCCAGGTATGTCAATGCACAGAAGTGCGCCCGCATTGAAGAAATTCAGCGAGTTGCCGGAACCCACCTTGGCCACGGCAATGTTACTGTTGCCGAACTGGCCATCCTTCTGGTCCGGGATTGTTACTTCAAACTTGGATTCAGCGATACTTAATTCCGCATCTATATCTTCGGGATACGATGCATATACTACTGAACACCCGTCGGGGATTACTGCACGGAAAACAGCGGTTTCGCTGTCTTCGCCACTAAAACAATCGGCAGATGCATTGCCGCTATCCCAAAAGACTCTAATGCGGTCATCGGCGCTCCACACGGTTTTACCCATATCATCCATACTGGTCTTTGTGACCTCGCTGGTTGCGGTGAATTCCTGAATGACATAGCCTGCGGGTACGAGGGAATCTTCATTTTCGGGCTCAAAGGGTTCCTCCTTCATCTGGCAGGAGAAGAGTGTACCAGCAATGGCGGCACACGCAAATAATCTGAATAAATCTTTCATAGCCATTACTGTTTACATTTCCCAAATGTCTTGTTCTTCATAATTTTCTGTCTGTGCACCGTTGCTTGTCTGCAAACAAACGGGAAAGGCAGTTCCGAGGCTGTAAACCTCGAGGCAGGGGCTCGCATAGGGCCGCCTCCCTGTCAAATCCAATCTTTTTTCTTTCATAGACGTTTTTTATTTATGTGTTTGTTATATAATTGTTTGTTCAATTTCTATCAATGCAAAGGCATTTGATTCAAGGGTTAGAGTGCCGGATGCATCCTCCCTCCTGTCCATGCCCTGTGAGTCTGTGAGCCTGATGCCGGTTATTTGCCAGCCATCGGGAATACTTATGTTTATGTCAAGGGGAGTATTGTGGTTGTCGTCCTCGTGGTATCTTACTACGAAAAGGCGGGCTTTGTTTCCGTCTTCGTTGATTGCGGCGCAGGTGTAGATGTTGCCGGTGTCGCAGGTGGATTCTATCTGGGTGCCGTAGTCGGCAAGCTCGGCCCAGTAATACAGGGCCCAGTAGGGAGGACGGATGTCATATACGCAAGGCTCCCACGGGCCGCACCAGGAGGTGTTGGGGCGCAGGTCGTAGTACATGAGCATGTCCAGCGGTGCGTTTTGGCACTCGCACATTACAGCAGCGATAAACGCGGCTGCCTTCACGGTGGAACGGGCTCTCCGGCTGTAGAAGTGAGGCG
Source organism: Bacteroidales bacterium (assembly GCA_016290725.1). Taxonomy (GTDB): domain Bacteria; phylum Bacteroidota; class Bacteroidia; order Bacteroidales; family UBA932; genus Cryptobacteroides. Next base: position 2,857 of record JAEEUZ010000208.1, read on the forward strand.
CCTCGTCCCAGCTGCGGTTGTAGTTCCATTCGTTGAGGATAGACTCCGTGGCGGTGAAGCCTTTGGAGTCCAGCATTTCACGAACGATGCGCACATCTTCGACGATGCGCGCGGGTTTGCGGTGGTACA
>JAEEUZ010000209.1 GCA_016290725.1 Bacteroidales bacterium
GCCTACGGGATGCGCAGGCTGCTGGGGTGGCTGCGAAGGCTTGTCGCCCTCATTCAGCAGATCCATTAAGAAATCTGGAGATGTCATAGTCAAAATCGTCTTCGATGAAAAACGGGTTCAGGAATGCGTTGGGGTCGTAGGGGAGGAAGCAGGCCCGGCAGATGTCTTTGCCGGAGGGGTCTGCCTCGTAGCCGTAGGCACGCCTGACGTAGTTGGAAAGGATGGTGAAGTACTCGCCGTAGGTGAAGGGAGTTCCGTCGGGCTTGGTCTGCCCAACCGGCAGATTCACAAACCATTTGACCCCGTCACCGGAAGGAGAGCGGAAAGCGAGAACCGTCTCGAAGTTGTCCTCGTTGGCCAGCAGCAGGACCAGTCCGTCAGGGTCGGGAATGTGGTCGAAATCGATGACCATGTAGCCGGATGCCTGGATCAGATCGCCCTCCTTGCGGGAGCGGAACAGACCGCCCGGCGTCACGTAGTCGAAGTGCTCGGCCTTGTACCGGCTTCGTTCCTTGCTGTCCGTGAAGGTGCGGAGATGCTCCGTGTGCTCGCGGGCGTAATCCGATACCAGGTACTTGTAGATGTCCTGCGGAGAGGCATCGCGGCAGGGCCTGGTGTTGCGGATGGGACGCCGGAAGAAGCTCATCCGTGCGCAGGGCGGGAGAGTAGGCTTCGCCGGTTCAGGCTCGGCCTGCGGCTCATCTTCCTGCTTCTCGAAGGAGTTCTTGCGGGGTTCCTGGATGTAGAGTTCTTCCGCCAGACGGGCGATCAGTTCTTCCTGCGTGAGGTCTTCGCCGCGCTGGTGGTAGTAGGCCGTGGCGAGAGCAAGGGCGTCACCGTCGAGCAGCTGGCCGTCGGGATAGTGGTACCGTGCCTTGTAGTCGGGCAGTTTCTGGCCCTCGACGGGGATGCGGTCCATCGTTACCTGGATGATGCTGCCGTCGGCCCAGACGGGGTCGGGGCATTCACCGCAGTCGGTGCCTGAGACGTGCATCACGAAGTCGGGGAACTCTTTGCGGATGAGGTGCTGGATGATGTCCACACCGTACAAGGTCTTGGAGAGAAGATATTCCTTAGTCATTGGGCAGGTCCTCCAAGTCGATGTAGTGTGACAGACGTTCCTTTTCCTCGGGAGTGAGTTCGTCGAGGGTCATGTAGCCCTCCTTGAGCAGCTCGATCTGCATGAACGGGCAGTGACGAAGGATCTGTGCATAGGGGTCGTTCGGGTTGTTGAGAACGAGCTGGTGCAGGACTTCGCTGATGTGCTTGGGCTGGCTCATAAGGCACCTCCTTTGTTGGTGACGAGGGCATCGACCTCGTCGGCTTTGTACCTGACGCTGACTCCCACTTTCACCGGAGTGAGGTAACCGATTTGCGACCAACGCCATAAGGTTGAACGGGAGACTCCAAGTTTCTCCATAACTTCCCACTGGGTAAGAAGTGCTTCCTCAGGTTGTGCTGCAGGAGCGGATTCCTCGCGGTGATCCGCAAGGTAGTCGAAGATTTCGCCGCAGATGGTTCTGCCGGCTTTGAGAAGATCGTCGAGCTTTACCGTGATTGTGAGTCCCGGATATTGCTCGGAAAGGGATATTAAATCTTGCTTCATTGGGCTTTGATTTAATGGTAAAGCCACCCGCGAAGCAGTAAAAGCGGTTGCCATTGAAGGCAGTGGCTACATCCTTCGGAACGACTGCTTTAATTCCGTTTCCGTCAGATTGCAGCACAAAAATATGGGGATGAAACACGGGCAAGAAATTCCCAGAAAAAGAAATTTCCAAGTATTTCACGCAAAAAATAACCGCTTGACAACAAGCGGTTTACAAAGGTTTTTCCCAAAACTTCCCAAAACGTGGTCAGCGAGTGTTCCCAAGTGCCGATTTCAAAACGGCCTCGGCTTTGTCCCTGTATTTATCAAGGGAAGGGGTCGCTCCTCTTTTGAGAGAATTGTCGCCGTAGCTGTGACATTTCTTCGGGTCTAAGTCCAGCGACTGGAAGATGGCGTCCCGGCAGGAGTTGAGAGAGCCGGGCAGGGGATTCCGGTATAGTCTCCTGGTGCGGAGCAGGATAATCACGGCCATCACCACCAGGTGAGGTTTCTTCTCGTCACGGTCGGCAACGACACTCTGGAGACCTGAGAAGAGGGCTTGTTTCTGGGAAAGGACGAAGGAATTCTTGGCAAAGACCGAGCAGAACTGGGCGAAGCGCATGTTGTCATCGGCTTCCTCATCGCTGATTTCGTCCGGCGCGAGATTGAGGAGGTAGTTGACCGGCGCCAGGTCCCTGCTTGAGCAGCCGAAGGGGGAGGCGTTGTTGGCCTGCCTTATCCCGCAGGCGAAGTTGCATGCGTTCTCGAGCATCCCGGCCTGCTTCTTCAGCCCCAGTTCCGTGAATTCTGCCGCGACCTCCCGGATCGGTTCCACCTGAATGAAGGAGAACTGATGGGCAAGCTGGCGGTCGGATGTGATGTTGAGATTGTCGGTGAAGATCCTTATGTTGTCTCCATTCAGAAGGGCGTTGCTTTTGACTGGGTCGTCATCGCCCAGAACGGGGATGCAGTAGCGCATGACGCTGCGGAAAATCTCCTTCAGGGTCTTGGGCATCATGCTGAGCGGAAGGTCCTCTTCCTTGAAGCGCTTTGCCTCCTTTCGGTAATCATAGGACTCCAGGAGCGGCAAGACTTCGCTTGCCGCTTCCGAGAGATTCTTCAATGATTCCAATAACGGATGCATAGTTGCAAATTTACTTGAAATCGCGCAATTACGGGTGCTCTTTTCCAGAAAGTTATCAACTAATCAAGCAGGGAGGTCATCTCCTTGATCATATCGTCGTCGATGTCACGGTACCGGGCGAATGCCTTGGAGCCTTCGCAGTGGCCGGAGAGCTTGCCTACGAGGTTCGGATCTTTGACCTTCTTATAGAGGTTGCCGATGAAGGTACGGCGAGCCATGTGGGAGCTGGCGATGTCGCTGATGGGATGCT
>JAEEUZ010000052.1 GCA_016290725.1 Bacteroidales bacterium
CGCCTCGCCAGCCCGTAACCCCCCCACACCGTGCGTAGAGGTCCCAGCCCTGGCACCTCTACGCACGAAAACCCCGTAAAACCGTGTGCAGGGGTCCACTTCACTGGACCTCTACGCACACTTCGCAGATTAGGCGCCCCTACTCCGGGGAGCCCGCTTATTTCACCCAGTCCGGGTAGGCGATGTTGGGGATGCGCGAGACGATGGCGTTGCGGCGGCGGGAGATGAAGGGGGTGGTGCCTTTGGGGTTGTAGCGGAGGGGGCTGGGGAGGATAATGGCGATGGAGGCGGCCTGGCGCCGGGTTAGTGACGCGGCGGGGACGCCGAAGTACTCCTTCGCCGCGGCCTGAACGCCGTACATGCCGTGCCCGGTCTCAGCAATGTTCAGGTACACTTCCATTATGCGCTGCTTGCCCCAGATCCATTCGATAAGCACGGTGAACCATGCTTCCAGGCCCTTACGGGCCCAGGTGGGAGAGCCGAAGGTGAACACGTTCTTCGCGGTCTGCTGGGAGATTGTGCTGCAGCCGCGCAGCTTTTTGCCCTTGGTCTTGTGATCACCGAGCATCTTGCGCACCTCTATCCAGTCGAAGCCGTGGTGCGTGGCGAAGCGGTTGTCTTCGGACGCGATCACCGCCTTCACCATTTCAGGAGAAATCTCACTGAGCGGTTTCCACTGCCGATGAAACTCTTTCTCTCCCTGGCAGAAACGCACCAGCATAAGCGGCGTATAGTACACCGGAACAACCTTGTACAGCAGCACGAAGGCGAAACTCAGTGCAACAAACCACAGCGGAATGCGCACGAAAAGCCAGTATGCCAGTTTCCTGCGTCGCCTCATCGTTCGGGGTGGTGTTCAAGGACATCGGCCTGCCAGGTGGAGCGGTCCAGATGCGTATAAATCTCGGTAGTTAGTATGGAAGAGTGCCCCAGCATCTCCTGCACAACGCGTAAATCCGCCCCGCCTTCCACAAGGTGCGTGGCGAAGGAATGGCGGAACGTGTGGGGCGAAATCTCTTTCTGAACCCCTGCAAGCATGGCCTGCTTTTTCACCAAACTAAACATGGAAACGCGGCTCAGGGGCTTGCCGTCGCGGTTCAGGAACACGTACTCTTCATCGGCAGGGGAGGCTGCAACCACGGCCCTGTCTTCCAGATAAGCCTCCACGGCGGAAACCGCCATCTCTCCCATCGGCACTACCCGCTGCTTGTTGCCTTTGCCGATCACCCTCAAAAATCCTTCTCCCAGATACAGGTCCCGGAGCTTAAGGTTAACCGCCTCTGAAACACGCAGCCCGCAGCCGTACAGCACCTCCAGAATGGCCCTGTCCCTGCGCCCGAAACGCGCTCCCAGGTCAACGGAGTCCATGATTGCGGTTACCTCTTCCACGGAAAGCACGGTGGGAAGATAGTGCCCCGGCTTGGGTGAATCCACCTTCTCCGCCGGATTGGACGCAGAATCTCCCTCGGCAACGCACCAGTCAAAGAACGAGCGTAGCGAGCTCAAAACCCTGGCCTGTGAGCGCTTGGAAAGCCCCAGGCCCGCAAGATAAGAGGCGACATCGTCAGCGCCGATATCGGCAGGCGCCACTCCCGGAAAAGCATCCAGAAAAACCGATACGTCATGGGCGTAGGATGCCACCGTATTCGGTGACATCCCACGCTCTATCCGAAGATAGGATGTATAGTCTTCCAGCAGCCTCAAAGGATTCCGTAACTACGGCCATATTCCAGCATCTGGCCAAGATAATCGTCGGTATATTCAAGCACGTAATCCACAACCTTGCCGCCCTTTACAACGGGCACGATCGTGGGATTAACGAATCCGCCATAGGGCTTCAGGCCCAGGGCGTCGTAACGCTCTTTCACCTCGCGGTGCAGAGCCGGGTCGATATTAACGGCATAGGTCTCCACCAGAGCCTTTCCGGCGGCATAATCGCCCTCGGACTTAATCCTCTGGATCTCCGCCAGCAGTTCCGCGAACAGGGCGCGAAGCTTGACATAGTCGGTAATCACAAAGTATGTCTTGCCGTCACGGACTCTCTTCTCAATTACGCCGTCGCCCTTCTCCAGGCACCATTCGGCGATGAGTTTGCGGTTCTGCATGTGCGCCTCCGTATTCGGGCGTCCAAGCTCCACGCGGTTGAACTGAACCATGAGGCCGTTGCGGATGTAACTGTCGTATTCGGCCTTGTAGGCCTCCGGATCCGGCATAATGCCCAGTTCCACCATTTTAGGATCGGCAGTATAGTAGAGGCCGAACAAATCCGCCCTGGCCTCTTCCAGCGTGGAAGAATACTCGCCCATGGCGGTGGTGGACACGCCAGGGAGCAGCTGGCCGGAGCCGTGGCCCAGGCACTCGTGCAGGTCGGTATGAATCTCATCGGCCACGGTGCTCCACTTGCGCGAACGGGCCTTTTCCTCATCGTCCCAGGCGAATTCCTCCAGCACCGAGTTCGGCATCTCCTGCGCGGAATAATCATAGGTATGGGTGATATTGGCGATGGTAACGCTCTTGGAACCATGTTCCTTGCGGATCCAGTCTGCATTCGGAAGATTTATGCCGATGGGCGTAGACGGGTAGCTGTCGCCGGAGAGGCAGACGGCATTGATGACCTTTGCCGATACACCCTTCACCACAGCCTTGCGGAATCGCGGATCCACCGGGGAATTGTCTTCGAACCACTGCGCATTGGCGCTGAGGGTTTCAGTACGGGCCGATGCCTCCGCATCCTTGATGTTCACATATCCCTCCCAGGAGGCCTTCCTTCCCAGAGGATCGTTGTAATCCTCGATGAAGCCGTTGATGAAATCAACCGTGCCGATGGTGTCCTTCACCCACTCGATGTTGAACTCGTCCCACTTGCGCAGATCTCCGGTCTTGTAATACTCAATCAAAAGGCCGAGGGCCCTCTCCTGAATGGAATTTTCCGCAACTGCGGCGGCCAGAGCCAGTTCCTCGCATATCTTGTCGATAGCGGCGCCATAGATGCTTCCGGAGCACCAGGGGATTTCCTTGATGGTTCCGTCATCGGCCTTCACCACCTTGGTGTTCAGACCATAGGAGATGGGATTGGGATCATTCTTGTCGATGATGGATGCGTAATATGCCTCCACCTCTTCTCGGGTAACTCCATCGTAGAAGTTCACTGCCGATGACGCCACGATGTCGCCGCTGCTTTCAGTGCTGCGGCGCTGCGGATACCTCGCGGGATTGTAGATGACGTCCAGGAGGTCGTCGTCATCGGCCCCAACAGCTACCAGAAGGCTCTTGAAATACTCCTTGGGGCAGGCGGGGAAGAACTTGTCCTCCGCGTAATGATGATGGATGCCGTTGGAGAAGAACAGGCGCTTTGCGTATACGGTGAAGTCTTCGAAATCGGGGCAATTGCGGTCTCCCTTATAATTGTTGAGGATGTTCTCCACGGCGTGGCGTACTCTCAGGTTTTCCTTGCAGTTCTGGTCCCACAGGATGTCGCGGCCCCATTTCGCCGCCTCCGCCAGATGATATGCGTACTCCTTCTGCTTCAGGCTGAGGTTCTCCCAGCCGGGAATCTGATAACGCATTACCTTGAGGTCTGCGAAAGTGTCGATGGTGTAACGGAATTCTCCTTCCTTGGGGTTCGCGCAGCCGGCAAGGGCCGCTGCAGTGCTTGCTATAAGCATAATCTTTGCAATAAGTTTCATATACAATACAATTGTCCAGAGCACAAATTTAAGAATAATTCTTTATCTTTGCAGGACTATGCGGAAGGAACGTATCATATTGGCGATAGTGCTTGCGGCGGGAATGCTGTTTTCCTGCGGCAAGGAGAATCCCAATTTCAAGGACTTCCGTCCCGGCGGGGAGGGTTCAACAAACACAAGGGCGGATAATGAAAGGACCGTGAGCCCGGAAACCCGCTGGGTGCATATCCTTTATTCCGCCGGCTTTAACTCCCTTTACGCGGATCTGCAGGCAGATATCCAGGACTTTGCCCAGGGAGAGATTCCAAACAGTTCCCGCAACGCAGACGTCCTTCTGGTAATAAGCAGGCTCACCAAGGACCTTAAGAGGGATTACGCCACGCCGAATTCTCCCGTGCTCATAAGGCTCACTAGGGAAGAAGGGCAAGAGACGCTGATGGACACCCTTAAAGTGTGGGAGGCGGATAAAGCAGCGGCATCGGCCAGCTTCATGAGAGAGGCCTTGCAGTATGTCAAGGACAATTTCCCTGCAGCGGGATACGGAATGGTCTTTTCCTCACACGCAACCGGCTGGCTGCCCTCCCGCTACTATTCGGATCCTGGGCAATTCGACAGATCGGAGAACGAATCGGCCATGTGGTCCATGGGCAAAAGAGTATTTTCAGCCATGCCGCCCATCCCGGAATACGATTATCCCGCGGTGAAATCAGTGGGCCAGGATCAGGGCAATCCATACTCCGAAATTGAGATTCAGGACCTTCCGGGCGCATTCCCCATGCACATGAACTATCTGGTCTTCGACGCCTGCCTTATGGGCTGCATCGAGGTGGCATATGAACTGAGGAATGTCTGCGACATGATTGCATTTTCCCAAACGGAGGTGCTGTCGGACGGATTCGATTACACGTCCATGACCTCGCGCCTTCTGGAGCACAACATCCAGGGAATATGCAGCGACTATTTCGAATTCTACAACGCCCGCACGGGCCAGGCCCGTTCCGCCACCATATCACTGGTAAACTGCAAGGCGCTGGACAATCTGGCGGATGTATGCGCCACTCTTTTCGCCAAATACCGTGATGGGCTGAACGCTGTGGTTCCGGGAGCGGTGCAGGGCTATTTCCGCTACGGCAGGCATTACTTCTACGACCTCTTGGACATCCTGCTTCACAGCGGCATTAACGCGGAAGAAGCCGCCACCCTCAAGAATGCGATTGACGCCAGCCTGCTGTACAAGGCCGCAACTCCCAGGTTTATCGATTTCGATATCTACATGTATTCTGGGTACAGCATGTTCCTCCCCGCAGCCTGTCCCAGGGCGGATTACCTGAACAATTACTACCGCACCAGCATCTCCTGGAACACCCGCACGGGGCTTCTTCCTTAAGAGTTGCGCACATGCCCCCTGGAGTTTCCCCATGGACGAGAAAAAAGTACTAGACCGCCTTCAGAGGCTCTGCTCCAGGGCGGAGTACTGCAGCGCGGACGTTACCCGCAAGGCGCTTCGCTCGCTGGAAGGAGATTCCGCAGCCGCCGGGCGTGTAGTGGCCGCACTGGTTCGGGAGCGCTATGTAGACGATGCGCGCTATGCATCCGCCTTCGCACGGGACAAGGCTTCCCTTCAGGGCTGGGGCCCGGTGAAGATACGCTACGCCCTGCGCGCGAAAGGAATCACGGGAGATGTTGCAGAGGAAGCCATGCGCGAGGCCTGCGGGGTTTCCTCGGCGGACGACCGCATGGAAAAGCTCCTCGCCGCCAAGGCCCGCTCCCTGCTCTCCGCCGAGGGCAAGGACCCTGCCACCAGAGCCCGAAACTCCCAGTCAAGCCCTTCCACCAGAGCCCGGAACACCCAGGATTCCTCCGCAATCCGGGTCAAACTCCTCCGCTACGCCCTTGGCAGGGGCTATACTTACGAGCAGGCGGCTCCCGTTATTAAAAAAATATTAGGCTGATTTTCAATAGGTTAGCCTTTTACGCCGAAAAAAGTGCGTTTTTTTTTCACTTTTTTGCAACATTCCCCGCCCTATCTGCATCTATGTTATAGGTTTAGGTTTTAGTACACGTCTGAAGGCCGGCCTCCAACGTTCTGTTCGGAGACCGGCCTTTTGGTTTGTGTCGGCTTTAAGTAGCGTGCGTAGAGGTCCAGCGATGTGGACCCCTACGCACGGTTTTACGGGGTTTTCGTGCGTAGAGGTGCCAAGGCTTGGACCTCTGCGCACGGTAAGATGCCTCAGAAGGAGGCGGCGATGGCGATGAAGTCTTCCGCTTTGAGGGCGGCGCCGCCGATGAGGCCGCCGTCGATGTCTTTCTCTGCGAAGAGTTCCTTGGCGTTGGAGGGCTTGCAGGAGCCGCCGTAGAGGATGGTCATGTCGTCTGCTGCAGCTGCGCCGAACTTCTCTTCGATGACGTTGCGGATGCAGGCGTGGATTTCCTCCGCCTGTGCGGCAGTTGCGGTTTCGCCGGTGCCGATTGCCCAGACGGGCTCATAGGCGATGACGATGTTTGCAAGGTCTTCCGGATTGAGGGTGTAGAGGACGGCCTTGGTCTGCTCCGTCACCACCTGGAAATGCTTGCCGGCCTTCCTCTCGTCCAGGCTCTCACCCACGCAGAGGATAACCTTCAGGCCATGATCCAGGGCGAGCCTTGTCTTCACAACCAGTTTCTCATCGGTCTCTCCATAGTACTGCCTGCGCTCTGAGTGGCCGAGGATAGTATATTCACAGCCGAGGGATGCGAGCATTGCGGGAGCCACCTCGCCGGTGTATGCGCCTTTCACATGGTCTGCGCAGTTCTGTGCGCTAAGAGCCACCTTGGAGCCCTTGAGGACCTCTGCCACGGGTGCGAGATGTGTGAACGGGGGTGCTACGACGAGTTTCACGTTTGCGGGAAGTTCTTTTGCCTTCTCAACTACTTCTTTTGCGAGCTGAACGCCCTCAGGAACTGTTGTGTTCATCTTCCAGTTACCTGCAACGATGTATTTTCTCATATAATTAAAGTATTAGATTTCTCGACTTCGCTCGAAATGACAATCATTCAAGCGGACGCAAAGATACTAAAAGATTTGGAAAAAAGGAAAATAGATGCTACCTTTGCGGGCCTTAAAAAAGGGACTACCCTTTTTGGTGCAATGGGGTCTTTGAAACAGAAGACTGAGTAACACATTTTTAAAGTACAAAAACAATGAAGCATTTCGCTCTCAGCGGAGAAATCCGCGAAAAAGGCAACAAGGCCGTCATCAAGGCTTTCCGCCGTCAGGGTCTGGTTCCCTGCAATCTCTATGGAGCAGGTATGGACAATGTTCTTTTCACCGTTAAGGAGAAGGAACTCCAGGGTATCACCCACACTCCCGCATCCTACATCGTAGACCTCAATCTTGGCGGTAAAGTATACACCGCAGTGGCACACGAGTACCAGTGGCATCCTGTGGACGACAACTGTCTCCACGTAGACTTCCTCGCAGTTGACGAGACCAAGCCCATCGCCATCAATGTTCCCCTGAACATCTTCGGTCACCCCGTGGGCGTGCAGGCCGGTGGTAAGTTCGTACAGGTATCCCGCAGCCTCAAGGTGCAGGCCCTCATGAAGGACCTCCCGGACCAGCTGGACGTGGATGTAACTCCCCTGGAGCTTGACAAGCGCCTCACCGCAGGCGAGCTCAAGTACGACGGGATCAAGATCCTCTCGGACAAGAACACCATCATCTGCCGCGTGAAGACCACCCGCGCCATGCAGCAGGCCGCTGCAGAGGCTGCAAAGGCCTAATTTTCCTTAACTGGCGGTCATGGAGTATCTGGTTGCAGGACTCGGAAACATCGGGGCCGAATACGCCTCCACCCGTCACAACATGGGATTCATGGTATTGGATGCCTGGGCTCAGGCATCCAATACTTTGTTTTCTGTGGGCAGGTACGGCTCGATAGCGGAAGTATCCTTCAAGGGAAGGCACTTCCACCTGCTCAAACCCTCAACTTACATGAATCTGAGCGGCAACGCCGTACGATACTGGCTCCAGAAACTCTCCATCCCCGTAGAAAACTTAATCGTCATTTCGGACGACCTTAACCTCCCCTTCGGCACCATCCGCATGAGACAAGGCGGAAGCGCCGGCGGGCATAACGGCCTGCAGAACATCATCGACACCCTTGAAACTGATGCGTGGGCGCGCATACGCGTTGGCATCGGCAATGAATTTTCGCGAGGAGGACAGGTGGATTTTGTGCTGGGCGATATGTCGGAGGAGGAAATCCGGCAGATTCCGGAAATCTCTTCGCGTATCATCCAAGGAATCAAGGATTTCTCGACGATTGGTGCGCAAAAAGCGATGAGTTTTCTGAATTCACGGATAAAAAAAGAGGAAAATGTGGAAAAAAACGCAGGAGAAACGTCTGAAAATTAGATTTTTCTGTATTTTTTCCTTTCAAAATTTTTTGTTTTGAATTTTTTTCTCTACCTTGTGCAAAACTTTGGAAATTACCTAAACAAACTAAACCAAATCAATCAATTATGAAACAGCTTGTTGAAAAACTCAATGCAGAGATCGCCGAGTTCGTAAAGAATGCAGAGGCTCAGGTAGTAAAGGGTAACAAAGCCGCCGGTGCACGCGCCCGCAAGGCTGCCCTCGCCCTCATGAAAGATCTCAAGGAATTCCGTAAAGTTTCCGTGGAAGCTGCAAAGTAATTCCTTCTGCAAAAGAACCCGGCCGCCCATAAAGGGCGGCTTTTTTTTGTCCCCCATTTTGATTATCTTTGTGGGTTATAACAAAAAGTAGATAGTACCTTCTCAAAACTACGGACCTGAAGGTCCTATCCCTCCCAAACAAGTTTGGGCCCCTCCCATTCACAAGGGCATGGGCGCCCATGGTTTTGAGAAGGTACTATCTACTTAAATAATAATGATTTATGAAAAATTTCGTAGAGGAACTTAAATGGAGGGGGATGATTCAGGATATCATGCCCGGAACAGAGGAGAAGTTGATGCAGGGGCCGGCGGCGGCTTATGTGGGCATAGACCCCACGGCGGATTCGCTTCATATCGGTCATCTTGTGAGTGTTATGATTCTGAAGCATTTCCAGGCCTGCGGGCATAAGCCCATCGCGCTGGTTGGCGGTGCAACGGGTATGATCGGGGATCCGTCGATGAAATCGGCCGAAAGGAATCTGCTGGACGAGGAAACGCTTAACCATAACGTGGCTTGCATCAAGGCTCAGCTGGGCCGCTTCCTGGATTTCGAGTCGGACGCTCCCAACAAGGCGGAGCTCGTGAACAACTACGACTGGATGAAGGACTACAGTTTCATCAATTTTATTCGCGACATCGGCAAGCACATCACCGTCAATTATATGATGGCGAAGGATTCCGTGAAAAAGCGCCTTCAGAGGGACTCCTCGGAGGGTATGTCCTTCACTGAATTCAGCTACCAGCTCATGCAGGGCTATGATTTCTTCTGGCTGTGGAAGAACAAGGGCTGTGTGCTTCAGCTTGGCGGCAGCGACCAGTGGGGCAACATCACCACCGGCACGGAGCTCATCCGCCGTATCGCCGGGGGCGAGGCTTTCGCACTCACCTGCCCTCTTATCCGCAAGGCCGATGGCACCAAGTTCGGCAAAACCGAAAAGGGCAACATCTGGCTGGATGCGGAGCGCACATCGCCCTATGAGTTCTACCAGTTCTGGCTGAACGTGTCGGACGTGGACGCGGAGAGCTACATCAAGATCTTCACCATGCTGCCGAAGGAAACCATCGACTCTCTCATTGCCGAGCAGCGTGAGGACCCGGGACGCCGCGTGCTGCAGAAGGCCCTCGCCCGCGAGGTTACCGTAATGTGCCACGGGCAGGAGGCTTATGACAACGCCGTCGCCGCATCCCAGCTCCTGTTCGGCAACGTATCGGCAGAGACATTCCGCGGAATGGACGAGCGCACGGTTCGTGAGGTATTTGCCAATGTCCCCTCTTACGAGCTCTCGAAGGCCGATTTCCCCTGCAATATCCTTGACCTCCTTGCAGTGAAGACCGACATCCTCCCCTCCAAGGGAGAGGCCCGCAAGATGGTTCAGGGCGGCGGAGTATCCCTGAACAAGGAGAAAATCGCCGGCATCGACCGTGAGGTTACTGCCGATGACATCGTGAACGGCCACTACATCCTTGCGCAGAAAGGCAAGAAGAATTATTACATTATAAACATCAAGTAGATCTCTCGACTTCGCTCGAGATGACAAGTCTTATGGAAAAACCCGCATCGACAAGGCAGCTCAAGGTTGCCCGTGAAATACAGAAGGCCCTGGCGGAGATTATCCGCTCCAAGGGCATGGCGGCGTGGGGCGGCGCCCTCGTCACCGTGAGCGAAGTGAGGATCAGCCCGGACCTGTCGGTGGCCAAGGTGTTCGTGAGCATCTTCCCGTCGGACCACCAGCAGAGCGTGATGGCAATGCTGGAAGAGAACCTCGGCAGGATCAGGGGCGAGCTCGGCCACGCCATGGCAAAGCAGCTTCGGATAGTGCCGGAGCTGGTTTTCCTTCTGGACACCTCACTGGATTACGCCCAGCATATTGAAGATCTGCTGAAAAAATGAGGCTTCCGCTGTCTGTCCGCTTCGCATTCCGCTATCTGTTCGCCCGGAAATCGCACAACGTAATAAACGTTATTTCCGGCATCAGCGTGGCGGGGATGGCCGTGGGCACGGCAGCGCTTGTTATTATCCTCAGCGTATTCAACGGCTTCAACGACCTGGTGAGCGAAAGCCTGGGCGAGATTGACCCGGACATTCGCATCACCCCATCGGCAGGAAAAGTTTTTACCCCGGATAGCCTAGCCTTCCAAACCCTTTACGACGACTCCCGCATCGCAAGCATCTCCAGCGTGATTGAGGAGCAGGTTTTCCTCTCCTACATGGACAATCAGGGAATCTGTATCATGCGCGGTGTGGATGAAGTTTACGAAGAGGAATCCCCCCTTAAGGAGCGCATGCTGGAAGGTGAATTCGCCCTGCACAAGAACCGTCGCACCCAGGCGGTTTTCGGTGCGGCCCTGGCCTACAATCTGGGCATAACCCATCGGCTTCTCACTCCGGTGGACATTTATTACCCGTCCCGCACTGCGCCGTTCTCCGTCCAGAATCCATCGGCCAGTCTCCGCCAGCAAAAGGTTTTCCCAGCCGGCACAATTTCAGTTAATGCCGATGTGGACGCCAAACTCGCCATCGTCCCAATCGAGGTGATGCGGGAGCTTCTGGAGTACGAATCGGAAGTATCGGCCCTTGAATTAAGGCTGGCCCCGGAAGTGGACACAAAGGCGGTGGTGAAGGATATCGAGGCAGTGATGGGGCCCGGTTTCGAGGTGAAGGACAGAATCCGCCAGAACGACGCTCTCTACAAGATGATGCGCTACGAGAAACTGGCGATTTACCTCATCCTCATTTTCGTGGTGATTATCATTGCGTTCAGCGTTCTTAGCTCGCTCACCATGCTCATCATCGAGAAGGAGCAGGATATGGAAACGCTTCGCAGCCTGGGCGCGCCGGAGGGCCTCACCAGCCGCATTTTCCGTCTGGAGGGCTGGCTCATCACGCTCCTGGGGATGGTGGCGGGGCTTGTCATCGGCACAGTGTGCGTCCTTCTCCAGCAGAAGTTCGGCTTCATCCAGATGCCCGGCAACTTCGCAGTGAGCGCATATCCCGTGATACTCAAGGCATCGGACTTCCTGTACATCATCCTGGGAGTCGCCCTTGCGGGGTATGGCGTTGCATGCATTCCATCCGTTAAAAATCAAGGCCGATGAAGCGCGCCGTGCCCATCCTTGCCGCAGCCGTGGTGATTCTTGCGGGGGCCGATATCCTCGCCGGTGGCGGCGGCTTCTCGCTTCCCAGAGGCATCCTGCTGTGGAAACTGCGCATTCCGCGCGTTCTCACCGCAGTTCTTGCCGGCTGCGCCCTTTCCCTTTCCGGCGCGCAGATGCAGGCGCTTTTCCGCAATCCCCTGGCAGATCCCCACATCATGGGCGTGAGCGGGGGTGCCGCCCTTGGCGCGGCCCTGGCTTCGCTGGCCGTGGGCACAGGCTTGTGGATTAGTGGCGTTTCCATGGTGGTTGCTGCATTCGCCGCGGCATTTGTCACCGCGCTGCTGCTGGTTGCTGTGTCGTCACGGGTAAGCGGAAACACGCTCCTTATCTTCGGCGTTCTGCTGGGCTTTGTGTTCAGCGCACTTGCTTCAATCCTGCAGTTCACCGCACGTGAAGAGAGCCTGAAACTGTTCTACAGCTGGATGGCGGGCAGTTTTGCAGGAACCAGATATCTGGAAATAATCATTATCGGCGCAGCGCTCCTTGCTGGTGTTGTCATGGCCCTTGTGAACGCCCGTGGCCTGGACGTTATCCTCTTCGGGGAGGAATACGCCGCCATGGTTGGCGCCAAGCCGCAGAGCATACGCACCCTGTCTATGATAAGTGCAAGCCTTATGACTGCCGCCGTTACCGCATTCTGCGGCCCCGTGGGCTTCGTGGGCATAGTTGCGCCGCATCTGGCGCGACGCGCCTGCGCCTCATCCGTCCACTCCCGGGTGCTTCCGGTCTCCTGCCTCTGCGGCGCCGGCCTTGCCCTCGCGGCCGACATCCTTGCCAATGTCTGGGCCATTCCCCTCCCCGTTGGCAGCACCCTCGCCCTCGTCGGCATTCCAATGATAATCGCAATACTTCTCGAACCATCTTGTCATCCCGAGCGAAGTCGAGGGATCTCCTCTCAAAAATGATCTCTCTCCCCGGCATATCCATCGGCTACGGCTCCCGCACCCTGGTGAAGGACGTCTCCTTCACCCTGGCTCCGGGTGAGCTGGTGCTCCTGTGCGGGCCCAACGGCAGCGGCAAGACCAGCCTGCTGCGGGAAATTGCCAGGCGTTATCCCGTGGAGTGCGCCATGGTGCCCACGCGCATCCCCAAACTCAAAGGCTTTACAGCCCGCGACTTCCTGCGCAACAGCCTCTTCGACCGCCCTCACAGCAGCCTGGAAGTCATCGACCAGGCCCTCGAAGCCCTTGGCCTCGAAGCCTTTGCCACCCGCGACATCTCCACTCTAAGCGACGGAGAGTTCCAGAAACTCTGCATCGCCTCCGGCCTCGTCCGCAGGCCCTCCTGCCTCCTTCTGGACGAGCCCACAGCCTTCCTGGACGCGGAAAACCGTGTCCTGGTAGTGGACTGCCTCCGCAGCCTCACCCGGGATTCCCTTGGAAACCCCCTCGCAGCCCACGACCAAACCGCCCTTCCCGGCTCCGGCCAGACCGGCCGTCCCAGCCCCCTCACCATCCTCTTCTCCTCCCACGACCTCCACGAATCCGCACCCCGCGCCTCCCGCATCTTCGCCATCGGCCCGGACGGCACTTTCCACACAGGCGGCGTGGAAGTAATTCGCGAGGCCTTCCCCAACCTGCCTTCCACGTCCATTTTTGGAGAAGTTGTGATTTCAGAGGGGGAACGTCTCCAAAACAAGGCCATGGACGCACACTTATGGAGAAGTTCGAGGCCATAAAAACACAACCTCTCCAAAAACCTTCTTCGGAGGCACATAACAAAGAAGAATATGAATAAGTTATTCCTCATAGACGGACACGCCCTGGTTTTCAAGATGTTCTATGCATTCTACCAGAGGCCGATGATTAACTCCAAGGGAGCCGACATGTCCATTCTGTACGGCTTCACCAAGTATCTACTGGAGATGGTGGAGAAGGAAAAGCCCACGCATCTTGCGGTGGCGTTCGACCCCCCGGGAGGCAGTTTCCGCAACAAACTGTTCCCGGAGTACAAGGGCACGCGTCCCCCTACCCCGCAGCTGGTGATTGACTCACTGGAGCCGCTCATCGAACTGATGGGTGCCATGAATATTCCCGTGCTGATGCTCCCAGGCTTCGAGGCCGATGACGTCATAGGCTCGGTGGCCGTGCAGATGGCCGGCCCCGCGCTAGATGTGTACATGGTAACTCCGGACAAGGATTACGGGCAGCTCATCGGCCCCCATATCTGGCAGTACAAGCCCGGAAAGGGCGGCGGCGACTTTGAGCTCGTGGGAGTTCCGGAGCTCTGCAGCAAGTGGAACATCGACTCCCCTTCCCAGGTGATCGACATGCTGGCCATCTGCGGCGACAGCTCCGACAATGTGCCCGGGGTGAGCGGCGTGGGCCCGGTTGGCGCGGCGAAACTCATCCGCAAATTCGGGTCGATGGAAGGGATTTACGAGCACCTTAACCAGCTGGCAGACCGCCAGAGGTCCCAGTTCGAGGAGGCCCGCCCCCACATGGAGCTTTCCAAGACTCTGGTAACCATCAAGACCGATATCCCCAGCCCCGCAAGCCTGGACGACATGCGCTGGACGGGCGAATTCAAGAGCGAGATTGTGAACCTTTTCGAGAAATACGAGTTCACTTCGCTCAAGCGCTATATCAGGCACATATCGGCCCCTGTCACAGAGCAGGCTCCTAAACCCGCGCTGGAAGTGTGCGAAGTCACCCTCACGGAAATCGAGGCCAGGGCGCTCAAGGCGGGCAAAGTGGGCCTCAGCATCGAGGCCCCCGGGCCCGGCATCTTCGGCCCCGCCGGCTACATCGTCCTTGGCATCGATGACGTCGCCACTGTCATTTCGAGCGAAGCCCAAAGGGAGAAGTCGAAAAATCTGCTCGAAAACCCCGCCATTGACAAATACGGCTTCGACCTCAAGTTCATCGCCCAGAGGCTCCTGTCCGACGGCATCACCCTCAAGGGCCGATGGATGGACATCGCCCTGATGCACTACCTGGTGGACCCGGAAAAGAGCCACGACAAGGAGATTCTGGCGATGAGCTATCTGGGCGTAGACCTAACTGCCGATGCGCCCACCCCCGACGAGGGCTCCCTTTTCGACGCTCCCTCCACCGACGAGGCTCCATCGGCACGTCTGGAAGAGACCGCCATCCTCCCCGCCATTGGCGATGCAAGTCTGTCATTTCGCC
>JAEEUZ010000210.1 GCA_016290725.1 Bacteroidales bacterium
GCGATACCCACGCTCCCTTTGTATCCGGGATCCCTGAATGAAGGGACCTCCTGTGCCGAAACGGAAATGCAAACAGCCGCAAGAAGCGAAACTGCAAGAATCTTTTTGAGTGACATATCAATAGGTAGTTTTAGTTTGTCTGCCAGAGAGAATCTGCCCGGTCTGTGTAAAGAATGCCTTCCAGGTGGTCTATTTCATGCTGGAAGATTACGGCGGTGAAGCCCTGGACGGTATCCGTGACGGGGGCCAGTGTGGAGGGATCCACATAACGTACCACCACGGTTTCATTGCGCTGAACGCTGCCGTAATATCCGGGAATCGACAGGCAGCCTTCGCGCCCGCTCTTTAGCGGCCCCATCAGGGTGTCTATGTGTATGTTATAGTAGGCCTCGAAGGGTTCGCCGGGCTTGTCGAAGCGCTGAACGCAAATAACCCGTTTGTTGATTCCCACCTGGGGCGCTGCAATGCCGACGCCGTCTTGCGAAGGGTCCTGCACGGTGGTAAGCATCTTATCGGCAAGAGTCTTCAACTCTTCGGACCGCAGTTCCCTCGCGGAGAGATCCACGGAGACGGCCCGCAGCACCGCACTGTCCTGCGGCATCACGGTAACGTACATCACGTTTCCGCTCTGGTTTATGATTCGCCTTTCGGCAGCGGTGAAAGGTTTAACCCCAAACAGTAATACGGCCAGAATACCAAGCGCGGCCACCGAGCATGCCGCCATGCTTATCCATAAGTTCTTTTTGTCTGTCATGTCACAAAAATACAACTTTTATCCGAATATCGCAGAATTCTTGGAGTTTAAAGTTAGATTAGGTATATTTGCGTGATTCGTAAAAAATACCTATGAGCAAAATCGACATTGCTATAAAGTATACATCGGCAGAGCAAAGAGAGCCGGTTTCTACTTCCACGGGGGTATGGGTGTCGTACGTTCGCGATGTCCGCGATGTATTCCAGTATTTGAACGGGGTGGATGAAAACAAGGTCGTCACCTTCCTTTCCTTCTGCAAAACCGGCTGTCTTGTGACGATGGTCCGCTCGCTTCAAGGCCGTGGAGGAGACAATGTCGCTGCATGGGTGTACATTCCGTCGGACTGCGATGTGAGCGGGGAAGAGTTGTCGGCTCTTCTGGCGGATGTGAAAGGTCTCCTGTTCAAGGAGTCGATATCGCTTCAGCAGATACAGGCCCTTGCTTCCAGGAATTATCCCCGCAAGCCAGTTACCATAGACTATACTCCTTCCGTAAGGGAAGGCGCCTACGCTTTCAGGAAGACGGATTTCTATCCGATAGAAGATATTCTGGGAAGCGGCAGGTATCAGGAATACTATCTCCAGTTCAAGGGAATCATCATCCTGGATGCGGCGGATTCGGTAACTCCGGCCATCAGCATGAAAGATTTAACCCGTATGCCGATAGAAGCGATGAGCGTGCTCATACCGCCATCGGCCTCCGAGGTATCATCGGCCCTGGGTCCCAATGCATCGCTGCTGTACCAGACTCCCATGGGCTTCCTGCAGTTCAAGGACCCCGTAAAGATAAAGAAGGGCTCGTCCATAACGCTGCTGGCTTTCAAGAAGGGTTTCGACAAGATTCCCATCCTCATAACCTCCAACGAGGATTACAAGCAGTGCAGTTTCCCGGAAGGCTTCAGCCCGGTGTGGAAAAAGTCCCTGTCCCGCAACAATTTCAAGATCCTGGATTCGGCCGGAAGCGGCGAGCCCATCCCGTCGGCCCGTATTGTCCTGAACGGAGTGGACCTGGCAACCGGTGCCTATGCCCTGAACGAGTCGGAGATAAAATCGTCCCAGCTCCTTGTATCGGCCAGCGGATACGAACCTTATGAAGGGCCAATCCGTTTCTCCAATAACGATACGGTGGTGGTGTCCCTGAACAAGATTGTCACCGGAGTGCAGTACAAGGTGATTTCCCATGGCAAGGAGTACGATATCACTCTTCCGGAGGAGGCCGATAAATCCTCTTCGCCGCTGGAAGGTTATGTATGGGGAAAGGACGATACTCTCCACTTCGATAGCAGTGCTGGAGGCAAAAAGACTCTTCTGAAGGGCGCCCTGTACGGATTCGCCGCGGCAACCGCCCTCGCGCTGATTATCTGGGCTATTAGTTCACCGGGTAAATCTCCGAAGCCGGAGGCTGTACCGGAGGAACCCGTGCCCGTGGTGGTGGAAGAGCCGGAGCCTCAGCCCGAACCCGTGGTTGAGGAGCCCGTTGTGGTGGATACCAGGAATGCCAAACTCCTGAATTACCTTAAGAAGAACGAAGTGTGGGAGCAGGACTCCCTCGCCGTCCATTGCCCCGGCCTGTACGAGGCGATGAACAAGTACAACTACGAAAAGGTGATCCAGCTGCTGAGCGACTATCAGGACGTTCCCAAGGTGAAGAAACTCCTGGACGCCATGGCCAACCCCGTGAAGAAGAGCGGCACCTATTGCATCGACGGCGTAATCACGCTTTCCACCTACATCGCTAGGATAACTCCTGAGGAGAAGGGGGAATAAGGATTGATGTAATAATTAAAACGAATTCGTTTCGATTTTATATATTTTATTTGTTTATTTGCTTTTACGTCATTATATTTGCAATCCAATGCAATTGTAATGGCCGGAAACAATGCGACAATAGAACAGGTTGATGCTTTCTTGAAGGAGTTTCAAGCCAAGGCTAAAGTATTCGGTATTTGCTATAACATTGATAAGGAAGAGAACCAGCAGACATTATTTGACCTTGAAATGCCCGCAAGCAAGCGAGATGAGTATATTCTGTCTTTAAGGCCGTAGTATTATTATCAGGGACCGGATATAAATGATTATGACCCGAATGAAGGTGATGTCTGTATGTTTGGGATAGGCATTAGAAAGAATGGGAAAGGCCCAATAATACCGATATACATCAAGATATACATT
>JAEEUZ010000211.1 GCA_016290725.1 Bacteroidales bacterium
GGTCCCGGTCATCGCCGTTGCGGGTCACGACACGGCGTCTGCCATAGCCGCGGTTCCCGCCGCCGACGAGCATTTCGCCTACCTTTCCAGCGGCACATGGAGTCTGATGGGCATCGAGGTGTCCGCCCCGATCATCAATGCCGAAAGCGCCCGCCTCAACTTCACCAACGAAGGCGGTATCGAAGGCACCACGCGCTTCCTCAAGAACATCACCGGAATGTGGCTCCTGGAGCAGTGCAGGGCCGTTTGGAAGGCCGCCGGCAAGGATTATTCATATCAGCAGCTGGTGGAAATGGCGCAGTCCGAGGCCGGCTTTGCAGGACGTATCAATCCCGACGATCCCCGCTTCGCCGCGCCGGAGAATATGGTAAAGGAGATTGCCGGTCAGCTCGGCAATGACGTGACGGATGCGCAGATAGTAAGCTGCATCTATCATTCCCTGGCCGAGCGCTACAGGGAGGTGCTGGAAATGCTCCGCGGCTTTGCGCCTTTCCCCATCGACAAACTGCACATCATCGGCGGCGGCAGCGCCAACACCCTCCTGAACCAGTGGACGGAAGAGGCCCTGGGCATCCCAGTTGTAGCCGGCCCCACAGAGGCTACGGCCATAGGCAATGTCCTCATTCAGGCAAAGGCTGCCGGTGTGGTCAGGGACCGCTGGGAAATGCGCAAATTGGTGGCCCAATCGTTTAGGCAACGTTAAATGAACAGGTCGTTTTTCATAGCTTCCTTTGTTATCCTGGCCCTTCTTTGGAGTTGCGGAGAAAAAGACAACCCCGACCCCGAACCGGATCCCACCCCCAAGGCGCCCACGGCCGTTACCCTGAGCGAGTCGTCTCTCAACGTTGAGGCGGCCGGCGGCACCTTTGACATTACCGTCGAATCTCCTTTCATCCCTCAGGTGGAGAAACCATCCTGGGTTACGGTAACGGCCGGAACCCTTAAAGACTATGCCGTCACAATGAACGTGACGGTGGCGGCCAACCCCGGCTACGAGGCGCGTGAGGCCACCCTCACTTTCAAGGCCACAGGCGCCACGTCGGCCACCCTCAAGGTGACGCAGGCTGCGGCGGAAAAGCCGGAAACGGCAGAAGAAACCGACGCGAATCTGACGAATGCCAAAGCGAGCCGGCAAGCAATCAATGTTTACAGTTTTCTCAGGGAGCAGGCGGGGAAGAAGATGCTCAGCGGCGTGCAGTCCGGCGGCACGGCCAATAACAATGACCGTGTGAACCAGGTATTTACGATGACTGGCAAGCACCCCGCCCTGGCCGGTTACGATTACATTTTCCTGCAGTATTCTCCTACGCCGGAGAGCTGGAGCTGGAAAGTGAATTACGAAGACATTTCCGCGGCGCGGGAGCAGTGGGAACACAACGGCCTGGTCTCCTTTATGTGGCACTGGAACGTTCCCACTTCCAGGGATGCCTGGGAAAAGGGCAAGACCGGGGATTTCGACGGTTATGGCTTTTACAGCGACAAGACCAGCTTCAGCATAGCGAACGCACTGAAGTCCGGCACCTGGGAAAATGAGTTCCTTCTTCAGGATATAAAGAAAGTGGCAGGCTATCTGAAACTGCTGCAGGATGCCGGTATTCCAGTTCTCTGGCGTCCGTTGCACGAAGCCGCCGGCAATTACAGCGTATATGGCACCAACGGTGCCTGGTTCTGGTGGGGACGCGGCGGCGCCGATGCCTGCAAGCGGCTCTGGAAACTCCTCCGCGACAAGCTGGAAGGAGAGTACGGCTTGGACAACCTCATCTGGGTGTGGACGCTGGACGCTACCGTGGGAGCGGAAAAAGACTATGACTCCTGGTATCCTGGCAATGACCAGGTAGACATCGTCGGCGTGGATATTTATGCCGATGACACGGAGGCAAAAGAGCGTCAGTACAAGGCTGCCGTGGCGCTCTCCGGCGGGCATAAGCTGGTGACGGTGAGCGAATGCGGCAATATCCCCGACCCCGCCAAATGCCTTTCTGCCGGAGAAACCTGGAACTGGTTCATGGCCTGGGACCTTGAGTCATACCCGCTCAATACCGCCTCTTACTGGAAAACCATGATGCTCTCGCCCCGGGTGTTGACCCGGGAATCCATGCCCTCGCTGAAATAATCAATTCGGCGTTTTCGAAGGGAAACTGAGGCCCGGCAGGAACACCATAGAAGTGCGTGTGTTGAAACACCGGGCTTAAGCAGCGCTTTCCTTCTTCTCTTTCAGGCTTTCCAGTTTGTCGTGGGCCTTCTCGGCGAGCTCTTCGCCTTTTTCGCGGGCTTCGACGAACAGTTCCTTTGCCTTGGGGGCGGCTTTGTCGTAAAGCTTCTTTGCGTTGTCCTTGATTTCGTTGGCGGCATACTTGAGTTTTTCCTCAAGGGTCACTTTGCCGTCGCCGTTCAGATCGCGGGGATCTTTTTTGTTCTCTTCTTCCATGTTCAAAATAATTAAGGATTAATGAACTTTTTCATATAACAGTGTAAAAATAATGATTTTTAATGACACGCGTATCTCAATGCGCAAATAGTTGTATCTTTGCCAAACCAAAAGCAATCTAATTACAAATCATATGAAGAAGCTGTTATTGTTTTTCATCCCCATGGTGCTTCTGGCGGCATGCCAGTCCAACAACGTCAAGGTTCCGGCCCTCGATCCCACCGACATGGATCTTTCGGTGGCGCCCGGCGAGAATTTCTATCTCTATGCAAACGGAGGCTGGATGGAAAAGAACCCCCTCAAGCCCGAGTACGCCCGTTTCGGATCTTTCGACGTGCTGCGCGAGAAGAATGTCGAAGACCTCAACGCCCTTTTCTCCGAAATGACCAAACTGACCCCGGAGCCCGGCACCGTGGAGCAGAAAATCGTCGACCTGTACAAGCAGGGCCTCGATTCCGTCCGCCTCAACGAGGAGGGCGCCGCTCCGCTCAAG
>JAEEUZ010000212.1 GCA_016290725.1 Bacteroidales bacterium
GGGCTACCGCGATGGGCTCGGTGCAGCCCAGGGCGGGCTTCACTTCGCGGTGGAGGATATTGATGAAATCGACAGGCATGAGATTTCTCGACTTCGCTCGAAATGACAAAGAGTGGCTAGAAATGACAATAGCGCTAACGCGTTCCGCCGCCGTGACCGCCGCCGGCGAAGCCGCCGCCTCCGCCAAAGGAGCCGCGTCCGCCACCTCCAGAGGAGCGATACTGCGCCGCCTGAACTTCGCGCTGACGACTCTGGGCGGAGTACATCATGAGGTTAGCGTACGAACTGGTCGTGCTCACCGTGTGCATGAGGCTATAGTTGGTCATGCCCATGCTCTCGGTGAATTCCTTGAATTCGGCGGGATACAGTTTCTGGAAGTTCTCCGTAACCTTATCGGCAATGCCAAACAGCTGGGCGTATACCAGATAGTCTTTCCAAAGCATCACCTGGCCGGCTTCCCTCTCGCTGCTAAGGGTGAAGTCCTGAAGGAAGTTCTTGAACTGGACGAGTTTCTTCCTTTCTTCCTGGCTGGCGGCATTCCATACCCCCCTTCCTTCGCCTTCCACCTTTGAAGGCCAGTTGCATATGGAGGCATAATGGGCGCGGGACCACTTCTGGAACTCATTCTTCTCCAGGATGCGGTTCTCTCCGGCAGCTTCCACTACCATATTATATAATAGTAATTCCTGCGAATGAATGTTGTCCGGCAGCACGTCGGTGAGCGCCAGATTCACCCGCTGCTTCTTGGCCGTTGGATCGTCCACGACAACCTTCAGCACGCCGTCTTCAATCCATTTCAGGAAAAAGGCGCCAACGATGCCGTTGTCGTATTTCTCGTCACTGGCAAGTTTGTCTCCCTTCTTCAGCAAGCTGTATGCGGCACAAAGGTCTTTACCCAGGGGAGCCTCCCTGAACCAGCCTTCAATCTTGCTTTCGCCGAACAGATCCTGCTTCCAGCGTTTTCCGGTGGCCTTGATGTACCGCCTGCGGATAGCGTTGTATATGCCAACTCCGAGTATGAAAACGAAGGTAACCACAACCCATCCGTATTCGAAGAACATATCTATCCAGGCCATGAAGTTCGAAAAACCACCGCCCGACTTCCTATAATCGCTACCCTTGAAGGCCGCCTTCTGCATATCCTCGAAAGACATGTCCCTGGAACGCTCCGGGGAATACATTCCCTTGTCGAAGCGCATCATCACGTTCACGTACTTCACCCTTCCGTCCGAATCCGAGATGAAGCTGTTTCCGCTGAAGCTGTTTTCACAGTCGTAGCCGAAGGTCCATCCGCCCACATTCACCGTGGGTTCCCATTCGGCGGTGCCGGCAGTGTCGATGATGGTAATTCTCACGTGCTTTGGATCCGCCGGCAGTTCGTCGTTCACGAACTGGTAGATGAAGCCATCCGCATCGTCCAGGCTCTGAATGAGGTTGGTGATGGTGTATGAGACGGTCCACTTGTGATTTCCCGTGGTTCCGAAGCCCCAGCACATGTCGAAGGAGCCGTCGCCGTAAAAGATGATACCGCAGCGGCCGGCTTTCTCGCTGCGACTGCGGCCCTTGGACTCCCATCGGTAGCCTTCGCTTATGAAACTTTTCCCGTCCTCGACAACTTCCAGGTCGAGAATACTAATCCCCAGATCTTCAAGGCTGTTCACCGGGACATACCATTCCGTGCCGGTGTCCGAAGGGTCGATGGTGACATCCCAGACCTGTTTGACTGATGCCGACCCGTTTTCCATCAGGGACACCTCTATCTGGAGGTCGTTGATGGTCTGGGCGCCAGCGCAAATGCACGGCAAAACCGCGAGAAGGAGTCCCGCGACTATCGTCCTGAAAGATCTCATAAAAATTAAATGATGTCCGGATATTCCGTCTTGGAAGTATCTTCCTGGAGATACTCCTTCGGGGGGAAGTGCAGCAGGCTTGCCACAATGCTTCCGGGGAACATGCGCACCTGGTTGTTGAAACGGGTGACCGTGTCGTTGAATGTCATCCTGGCAAGGCGTACGTTCTCCTCGTAGCTCTTGATATCTGCCATCGTCTTGGCATAGCCCTCGCTGGCCTTCAGGTTGGGATACTGTTCCGCAACGGCCATCACCTGGGTGGTGAGCTTGGAGAGCAGGGCCTCGTTCTTGTTGATATCGTCCACCGAAGGGCTGGAACCGCGGGAGATATTGCGGGCGCCGATCACGTCGGTGAGGGTTTTGCCCTCATACTCCGCATATTCGCGTGTGAGTTTCACCAGGGCCTTGAGAGCGTCGAAACGGGAAATCTGCTGGACGTTGATCTGCTTGAGGGCGTTCTTCGAGATTTCATCGGCCTTGACGAGTTTGTTCTGCACGCCGATTCCCCAGATTACCAGGACCACGGCAAGAGCGATAAGGATAACTGCAATTAACATTGTATCAAAAATTAAGTTAAGTCTTACAAATTTAATGATTCCGGGCCAATTTTCAAATGTTAGTAAAAAAATGCTTATATTTGCAGTCCCAAAAACGAGTTACTATGCACGAACAGGAATTGGAGCTCTGGTGGTCGTCCCTGGCCATCTCCCAAAAGGAAAGGATAGCAAAAAAGGCAATGACAAAAGCGCACCCTGGCGTTAAGGTCACTGTAGATCAGTATCGTTATCCGGAATGCAGCCGTTGGTGGATCAGCCTTGATACGGAACACCAGCTGGCCATTCACGACCATTGCATAGACCGTCACGGCTATCTGCTCCAGGAATGGAACGAAGCCGATCCCTACGGGGACTAACAGAAGAAGGGCTTGCGGCTCTTCTTTTTTTCTCCACGCCCACCCGCAAAAATGACCCCAAACTGCGGGCGAGTAAGGCAAAATGGCCGGCCGACAAGCAAAAATAGCCCCAAACTGCGGGCGAGTAAGGCAAAA
>JAEEUZ010000213.1 GCA_016290725.1 Bacteroidales bacterium
AATGAGGACAAGCACAATCCCCTCACGGACGACGAACTGGTGGACGAACTCGGGAAGCGCGGCTACAAGGTGGCCCGCCGCACCATCGCCAAATACCGCTCCCAGCTGGACATCGCCAAAGCCCGCCTCCGCCGCGAAATCTAACCCTTCTTTCCGTTCTGGCGGACGTAGTCGCTGGGGGTGCAGCCCATGAAGTGGCGGAAGGCGGCGGTGAAGTAGGAGGGAGTGGCAAAACCAACCTTGTAGGATATTTCGGAAACGCTGTGCTTGCCGCTCAGAAGGAGACGGCAGGCTTCGTTGAAGCGCACCGTTTTGATGAAATCCAGGGGAGAAACGCCGAACAGAGCCCTTACGCGCAGGTTCAGATTCGAGCGGCTCATGAGCATATTCGAGGCAAAATCGTCGATGGAGAATTCCGGATTGTCGATGTTTTCTTTCACCACCTTCATGGCCTGACGCATAAATACTTCGTCCGAACTGTTGAAGGAGGTGGCGACGCTGGATTCCTTACCCTCGGTGTGGTTTGAGCCGATTTTTACGAATTCCAGCGAGAAATCCCGGAGGAGGTCGCTCCGCACCTTGTTCATCTCGGCCTTATATTCCTTGTCCTTTCTGGAGAGCATCCAGATGAACAGCGCCATAACTACCAGAAGAAGGAGTATGATGCCCGTGAGCCGCGCTGCATAGGTCTGATACCACGGCGCCAGCAGCTTAAGGCGCACGTGGGCTTCGGTTTCGCTGCTCACGCCGGAACTGTTCCGGTATTTGAGCTTGAACGTGTATTCTCCCGGACGGAGCGAGCGATAGGTTGCAAGCCAGTCCACATCGGCCTCGTGCCAGGATTCATCCATGCCCTCCAGTTTGTAGAAGAATCGGCCGTTGTTTAGGGAGATGTAATCCGGGGAGGAAAAAGAGAAGCTGATGTCCTTTTCATTGGGCTTCAGGACGATATTGTCGGCCGGGACGCCTCTCCGTAAACCATTAATCTCTATGCCCGAAATCACGGGCGCAACGGTTTCGCTGTGCATCGTGATGGTTTTCGGGTCAAAGGAGACAATCCCGTGAAGGCTGCCGAAGAAAAGCCTTCCGTCGCGCGTTAGGCAATGTGCATAAGGGGTAAAGCGGTTGTCCAGGAGGCCATCGGCAGTAGTGAAGGTCCATTTGTCTCCTGTCGATGGGTCAAATCGCCAGAGCCCGTTGTCGGTGCTCACCCATAGGACTCCGGATTCGTCTTCCTCGATTCCGTGAATTACGCGGTCCGGCAGGATGTCTTCGGAGAATGACTCTATTTCCCCGGAGGCAAGATTATAGGAGAACAATCCGTTGTCGGCCCCGATCCACATTTTCCCGCTGCGGTCTTCCAGGATTGCCTCCACGTATTGCAGGGAAAGGAGTTGCTCCGGAAGGCCGATAACCTTGCCGCTTACTGTTTGCAGTGCCGTGAGGCCATATTTCCAGCCTATCCACAGGATGCCCCGGGAATCCAGTTTCATCGACTTGATGTTGGATACATCCTCGGATATGTAAACTCTGGCGCCGAAAGCGGTTTTCTCATCATAATGGAAAAGGCCGTTTTCTCCACCGGCATAGAAGCCTCCGTGAAGGTCGTCCACTATTGCGTAGCAGCTCCTGCATCCATCGTCCCCCAAGGGATGGAGGCTCTTTTTCTTTCTGTCCAGAAGAAGCAAAACAGAACGGTCCGCTCCGATATAGATTTGTCCCGTACGCGGACTGATGTAGATGCTCTTTATATCCACGGGAACGTCTCCCTCACTGCCGAAATGCTCGAACTTTCCGCTCGGGAGCATGTGATTTAGCCCTTCGGAGTTGGTTCCAATCCAAAGTGAGCCGTCCTGGTCTTCCACTATGTCGCTGATAACGTTCCCGGATAAATTACCCTTGCCGGGCCTGGATACTATGCTGGAAAACTGGGACGACTGGGTGGTGTAATAACATACTCCTCCGTAATAAGTGCCCATCCACATACTGCCCTGGCCGTCCATGAAAATGGCGACGATACTGTCGTGCGATATGCTGCCGGGCGAATAATAATCATAATGGAACTCGTGAACGGTGTCTCCCTCCATTATCTTGAGCCCGTTTTTCGTGCCGATCCACAGGTTCCCGCTACGGTCCAGGCAAAGAGTTCTCACAAAGTCTGAACGGTCTTTCTCTAACTGGCGGATTTCACCGTCATATACCCACAGCCCTTTTCCTTCCGTTCCAAGCCAAAGCTTTCCGCCTTTTTCCGGGAGTATGCAGTTTATCTGGTATTGTGTGGATGTGAGTTCCCGGCACTCGCCGCCAAGGCTTGTCGAGGTCTGGAATACCGTTCCGTCCGACGTACCTATATATATAATATTACCGTCCTTTGCCAGTGAAGATATCTTTGCCGATAAAAGAGTTGCTGGCAGCCCGTCCCTGGAATAACTCTGCCCGTCAGAGTCAAACAGCCACAGTTGCCGCCCTGAGATCAGGAGAAACTTTTTGGGCGAAATCTGCAATACGTCAGACAGTGCTCCGGAAGGGGCGGGGAAGTTGATGAAGGTATTTGTTTCCCTGTCAAAGCGGGAAAGCCCGCTGAAGTGTGCGACCCAGACATTTCCGTCAGCATCACAGATAAGCTTCTTGACGTGGCTGTCCGGATCATATTTGTTCCTGCTACGGAAGTGGGAATAATGCCTGCCGTCATACCGCGTGAGCCCTTCAATTCCGCCGAACCACATTATTCCCATCCGGTCCTGGCATATGGTTGAAACATTAAGCCCGGCATCTTCCAGCGGCAGCGATTTAAAGAAAATGTTGCCACTGAGCAGTGATGCCAAAATGAGAGAAAGAATTCCCATAAAAATCAATTTTCTACAAAATTAATATTTTGT
>JAEEUZ010000214.1 GCA_016290725.1 Bacteroidales bacterium
TCAAGCCCGAACTTCACGCAGGACGCAGGTGTGGCGTCCAGATAATGCCAGCTGCCGGGGCTGAACTGGGGAAGCGGTTTATAGGCAAGCTGCCTGTACCCCAGTGATACGGCCATCGACATTGCGCTTTGATGGACTTTCGGGGCCACTACCGTAACATCCCCGAATTTGGCCATTATATTTACCAGCGTGACAAGCCCGCCGGCCGTGAATCCGTCGTCGTTGCTTACAAGAATTTTCATAATGTGCGAAGTTACAAAAAATAAGGGACGAATGTAAAATTTGTCAGTTTTTTTTCGTAAATTTGCGACGCTTTTAAAGCGAAAAAACGTTTAACAAACAATAAATTAATTCAAACAACTATGATTAAACTCGGTATTAACGGCTTTGGCCGCATCGGTCGTATGGTTTTCCGCGCTGCTGTGGAGAACTTCGGTAAAGACATTGAGGTTGTAGGTATCAACGACCTCCTGGATGCAGATTATCTTGCATACATGCTCAAATACGACTCCGTTCACGGCCAGTTCAACCACGACATCAAGGTCGACGGCAACTTCATGATCGTAGACGGCAAGAAGATCCAGGTCTTCGCAGAGAAGGATCCCGTCAACATCACCTGGGGTGCCCTCGGTGTAGACGTTGTTGTGGAATCCACCGGTTTCTTCCTCACTGCAGAACTTGCAGAGGCCCATATCAAGGCTGGTGCCAAGAAGGTTATCATGAGCGCTCCTTCAAAGGACGCCACCCCGATGTTCGTCTATGGCGTTAACCACAAGACCTACGCCGGCCAGACCATCATCTCCAACGCTTCCTGCACCACCAACTGCCTCGCTCCCCTCACCAAGGTCCTGAACGACAGCTTCGGCGTAAAGCGCGGCCTCATGACCACCGTTCACGCTGCAACCGCAACCCAGAAGACCGTTGACGGTCCTTCCAAGAAGGATTGGCGCGGCGGCCGCGGCATCCTGGAGAACATCATTCCTTCCTCCACCGGCGCTGCAAAGGCTGTGGGTAAAGTTCTTCCCGAACTCAACGGCAAACTCACCGGCATGTCCCTGCGTGTTCCCACCAGCGACGTTTCCTTCGTAGACCTCACCTGCGAACTGGAGAAACCCGCTTCCTACGATGAAATCTGCGCTGCGATGAAGGCCGCCTCCGAAGGCGAACTCAAGGGCGTTCTCGGTTACACGGACGAAGCAGTTGTTGCAACAGACTTCCGCGGCGATGCACGCACCTCCATCTTCGACGTAAAGGCCGGTATCCAGCTGGATCCTACCTTCGTTAAGGTTTGCGCCTGGTACGACAACGAGTGGGGCTACAGCAACAAGGTGCTGGAGATGGCAAAGGTCATCATGAAGTAATAACCCAACCCATACCAACTTAACCTATGAAAAAACTTATCATCGCCCTCTCCGTCGCCCTTCTGGCTCTCACGGCCTGCGAGGAGAAAACCGCAACCTACGATTTCAACGGTGTACAGATCACCTATCCTGCAAGCTGGAAAGTAGAGGATCTGGATTCATTCGTGTACATCCAGGACCAGAAGGTTCTCAGCAATTCCGCAGACATCCAGGTCTACGAGTTCGATGCGAACCAGCTGGCCCAGATGCCCAGCGAGGATCTCAAAGAATCCCTGCAGAACATGGTGTACAACATGTACACTTCCTCAACAGAGTCGGACGACTATGTGATCACCTCCGAGAGTGACATCGACGGAACGGACACCCAGGCTTTGATGTCCTTCTCCGGCACCGCATACGGTGACGCATTCTCCGGCGGCATCCTCGCCTGGTACGACGAAAACTACGCCATCGTAGCCTTCTTCTCAGGCAAGGACGATAAGGAACTCCTCAAGATCATGGACATCTTCGACGTCAAGGTCCTCTAGTTCCTCTGATAAGGCAAAAAAAGTGGCGACCCTCACCGGGCCGCCATTTTTTTGCCTTGTCATACCGAGGCCCCACCGGGGCCGAGCGTATCTCACTCGATTTCGTGAATCTCGTCCAGAACCGAACCGTCGCGGTTCATCACGATGCCAACCACGCGCTCCTTGAAGGGAAGCGGATCCGGCTTGCCGATGATGCTTTCCGCCTTGGCTGCGAGCGAGTGGATGTCCACCAGGGGAAGGCCCGCGGCCTCCAGGCGCTCGCGGATATCGGCCCGTAAAGGATTAACGGCGATGCCGTATTCCGTTACCACCACATCCACGCTCTTGCCGGGAGTGATGAGGGTTGTTACCCTGGGAACCACACAAGGGATGCGGCCGCGAAGAAGCGGGCATACGATGATGCTGAGGGCGCTATCTGCCGCTGTATCCTGGTGGCCGCCGATGGCCCCGCGGATTACGCCGTCCGAGCCCACCAGAACGTTCACGTTGAAGTCTACGTCTACCTCCAGGGCGCTAAGGATTACGATATCCAGGGCATGCACGGCGCTGCCTTTGTGTACTCCGCTGGCATAGTCTACCGCCGACACTTCCTGATGAAACATATCGTCCTTTATGCTCTCCGCAGCCACCTTGTCGAAGGACTGCACGTCGATGAGCTTGCCGATGAGGCCTTCCTCGTGAAGCTTCACCATGTGGGCGGTGATTCCGCCCAGGGCGAACGACGCCTTGATGCCCTTCTCGAGCATGCTCTCGCGGATGTATTTCACCACCGCAAGGGAGGCGCCGCCGGTACCCGTCTGGATGCTGAAGCCGTCCTCGAAGTAACCGGAGTTAATTACCACTTTAGCAGCCTGTTTCGCAAGCAGAATATCGCGGGGATTCTTGCTGTCGCGGATGGCGCCGGAGGAGATTTTCGAGCTGTCTCCCACCGAGTCCACAACCACCACGGATTCCCCGTCCGAGGCGGCGATGGACATAGGCATGTT
>JAEEUZ010000053.1 GCA_016290725.1 Bacteroidales bacterium
ATCCCCGGATGCGTACTTCCCTAATCCGTTGGGTAATCCAAATTAGGGCACACCATCTTCCGGAGGTGGAGGAGGTAGTATCTGATGATTATAGCGTGCCGGATATCCGGTATTACAGTTTTTCGACCCTGACGAGTTCCAGGTCGAAGTCTTTGATGAGATTCTCGATGGCAGTGCGTGACTGTTCAGGAAGACTGTTGATGAAGTTGGATACGATCTGATTGTCTGTACGGTTCATAGCTCTTGTTATTTTTTGCAAAGCTACACCCGTATTTTGTCAATTTATGACACGGAGAAAAAATTTTCACTAAATATTTTCCAGAGTATAGGCCGCGTTCTCGCGAACCCATTCCCTGAGGGAGTCTCCTTCGAGGATTTGGATAAACTTGGGAAGCCCCAGTACGAACCTGCCCACTCCCTCCATACGGCGCACATCGCCTTCCCAGATCCAGTAGCCGTCGCCATCGGCAGAGAAGGATTTCTCGGAGAGGGGGAACTCTTCCACCATAAGGTTCTTTGCCAGCATTGTCATCCTGAGCTTTATATGAGTGGGCTCAACTCCGTGTGTGTGAAAGATATCCACCGGCGACGCCTCGTGCTTTTCCTCGTTCGTCCAGTCCTCGTCCAGAAGCTCCACCTCCCCGATTCTGGCGGTCTTGAAGCGCTTGTTCACTCCATCGGCCTGGTCGTACGCCCAGATGTCGATATAGTTGGCGTTGAGCATATACGGCTCCACCCTGTAGTCCTTCGCGGCGGTGGAATGAGTGGATGAATAATTGTGCAGAATCACCACCTTGCCGTTTTTGATTGCCTTTGATAGAGCCTCGATATTGGCGGAATTCTCCTTCTTGTCGATGAAACTGGCTATGCTGGTGGCGTCGTAAATGGATGCCAGCTTGCGCCTGAGACCCTGCTTTATCTGGTTGGTATTGTCCAGATTGTCGATGAGCCGGTTCACGATGTAGGCCTCCTCCTCGGAGAAGTGCACCACTTTTGACAGATCGGCGTACGGATTCTTGAGCGTTGCCATCTTGTACACGTTTCCGCCGGTGCCCACCTTCTGCACGGCGAACCCCGCATCCTTGAACGTATCCAGGTAGCGGTATATAGTCCTTCGCGACATCCCGAGCTTGTCCATAAGCTCGTCTATCGTGTACTGCACGTTGCCAGAAAGCAGTGTCATTAGCCGGAGCATCCGCTCCACCTTTGGCTGGTCCATACGACTAATAATAGGGATTCTCCTCCGGGTGCTCCTGGCGGTACCTTATTTCGTAGAGGTAGATGTCGTCCGGAACTTTGAATACGGCAGGGTCCGAACTGGCCGACACTCCCACGAAGCCAAGGCCGCCTTCCACATTTGAGGGGATAGTGGTGGGCTCGAAGAAGAAGGATGCGTCGTAGCCGAAATTGGACAGGTTCGTGAGTGCTTTCATATAATAGTACTCTTCGAAACTCAGGTGCTCCAGATTCACCCACATGAAGGAATCGCCGTGCTCCACTTCGGAATCGCGGTTGAAGCTGAAGCTGGCAATGAGATTCTCCATACGCACGTTCACTCTGAGAGTACGTGTTTCCCCGGGGAATGTGTTGTCGTTGAACAGAAGATAGGTATTGTCCAGTTCCAGAAGCTCGCTCAGGAGGTCTCCGGTGTTCAGAGTGCCTTCAGACAGGACCGGATCCGACGAGCCGTCGGCGGGAAGTTCCTGAAGCATAGTGGACTGCACACCGCTGTCATTCCAGTCGTACAGTTCGGACCTGTGGAAGGTGAAGCGGTAGAAGTCGCTTCCTGCGGCATTGTCGCTGAGGCGGATCTTGAACTGCATGTTCACTTCCGTGTAGCCGGAGCCGCGGATAACGGTGCGGAGGGTATCCACCTGGTCCATATTCACCTTGGAGGGGACCGTGACTGTGGAACTCACGTTTCCGTATTTGGTCCTGGCTTCCAGACGCACATTGTCGCCGGGAGAGAAGGAACCGTGATACAGATAATAGGCGGCCTTTGGCTTGCTGTAATAGCCGTCTTCAGGGCTTTCCGGCTGGTACACCGCATTCACTGGGGCGCCTCCGTTAACGCTCACGGTAACGCTTGCATCGGGAAGGGCTTCCACGCTTGATACGTTACTTGCCGAAAGAAGTATGACGTGATTCACATCTTCGGTTTTCAGAAGGGCGTTCATTACCACCTTCACCGATGAATCTTTGGGCTCCAGCACTATCTGGGATGTGCAGGAGACGGCCGCAAGGGCCAGCAGTATTACGGCAAATCTAGAATTCATAGGTATAACTCACAGAAGGAAGTATGGGAAGAATGGTAACCTTGTTCAGCACCTGCTTCTTTTCGTAATTTCCGGGCGACGTTTCCACGGATTCGAAGTTCACCAGCACGATGTTGGGATTCATATAGTTGTACACGTTGTACACGCTGAAGTTCCACAGGCCGTGGCCCTTTTTCGTGTGCACGTTCATGCCGACGTTTAGCCTGTGGCTTGGCGGCAGGCGGAAGTTGTTGCGGTGAGACACATAATCGGCCTCCATGGCCATCCCGCTGGACGGTTCTTCCACCACGGTTTTGCGGATGGGCACCGTGGTGGTGCCGCCGGTGGCGAACGACCAGGCGGCGTTGAAATCCACCCTCTTGTTTAACTTATAGGTGAGGTTGATGTTCAGGTTGTGGCGGCGGTCGTACTTGTAGGGGAAGCGCTCGCCCATGTTGATGGAGCCGTCCGGGAAGATGCGGTCGCTCTTGGCCAGGGTGTAGGCAAGCCAGCCGGTGAAGTTGCCGGCGGTTTTCTGCACCATGAACTCAAGGCCCATCGCGCGGCCGTTACCCATTTCCACCTTGTCTTCCCAGCCCGTGGAGGAGCCGAAGGTCATGGTGCCTTCCTTGTACTCCAGCAGGTTGTAGATGCTCTTGTAGTAGCCCTCGATGGAGAATTCCCAGCCGGGAAGCCCGTCGTAGTAGACGCCCAGGGAGAACTGGTCCGATGTCACGGGCTTGATGTCTTTGGTAATGGGCACCCACAGGTCCATGGGAAGGCTCACCGATGAAGAGCTGAGAAGGTGTACGTACTGCGCCATCCTGGCATAGCCGGCCTTGAAGGTGATTCCCGGATCCAGAGAGTATTTCACCGACAGGCGGGGCTGCAGGTTGAAATATGGCCTCTTGTCGGTATAGAAGAACGAGAGATTAAGGCCGGGATTCAGGGTGAGATGGTCTCCAAGGGAGATATCGTCCTCGATCCAGGCGCTCACATCATGCCCGAAATAGCCCTGGGGATTGCCGTACTGAAGATCCTCGTTATTCTGCTCGCCCTCGCTGTTTTCAACCGTCACGGCCGACAGAATCTGCGGCGAGAAGGTGTGGAAGATGTACTCCGTTCCGAACTTGATGAGGTGACGGGGATCCGGCACATAGTCGAAGTCGATGCGGGCGCTCCAGTCCCTGATGCCGGAATTGTAGTTCATGTCGAACTTGTACAGATAGTCGTCGCTCTTCTGTTTCATCCCGGTGTGCATGAGCATGCGGTACTGGTTGAAGGCTACCGTGGTGTTGGAGAACAGGCGGTTGGAGAAGATATGGTTCCACCGGATGGAGCCGATGTCATTGCCCCATCCAATTCCCAGATCCGTGCGGGAATAATAATCCGAATCGTCTTCCTTATATTGCAGGCCGATTTTGTCTCGCCCGCTGTATGCTCCGAAGATGAAGCGGTCTTTATCGCTGAGCCTCCAGGTAACCTTGCCGTTAAGGTCGTAGAAGTAGTAGTTGATGCTTCGAAGGTCGCTGCCCTGGGAATGAAGGTACAGGCGGATGATAGGGTCGTAGAACAGCGAATGAAGGCCTCTGGCGCTCACGCTGTAACTGAGTTTATCCTTGATGATAGGGCCTTCAATATGGCCTTTGTCCGTGAGTGCGCCTATGCCGATGGAGCCGTGTGTCTCCTTCATGTTGCCGTCATTGGTGCGTATATCCACAACCGACGACACACGTCCATTGTAACGCGCCGGGAACGAGCCCTTGTACAGGGTAACCTTCTTCACGGCTTCCGTCTGGAACACGGAGAGGATACCCATCATGTGGTCTACGTTATAAATAGGTACGCCGTCCAGAAGGATGAGGTTCTCGTCAGGGCCGCCGCCGCGGACGTACAGTCCCGTGAAGCCCTCGTTGCCGCCCTGCACGCCGGGCATCATCTGGATGGCCTTGAGGACATCGGCCTCACCGAAAAGGACCGGGGTGTTCTTCACCTGGGCGATTGGCACTTCCACCGAACCCAGATACGTGGAGTTGATTCCGGCGTCACGGGAGGCCACCACGACCACTTCCTTCAGCACGAGCGAAGGGTTCATCACTATGTTGATGACCGTGTCGCGGGTGAGGTCCATGGACATTGTAACAGGCTCGTAGCCCACGTAGCTGTACTGCATGTCGTAATGGCCTTTCGGGACGGTGAGGGTGTAGTAGCCAAAAACGTTGGTTACGGCTCCCGTCTTCGAGCCGTTTCCTTCCACGAGAAGACCTGCGCCGATGAGGGTTTCACCGGTTTCGGAGTCCGTCATGTGGCCGCTAATTGTTACGCCGCCTCGCTGTGCGCCTGCCATGAGGGCACACATGAGCAGCAGCGTGCAGCAGAGGAGTCTTTTCATCAGTCTTGGGTGATATACTCGAATGTCTTCACCTTGAGGAGCTTGCCCTTGGCGTTATAGGTGTACACAACTTTCTTGCGGCCGAACTCGTTGTACTCGAACTTCTGGTACTGCAGAAGCTTTCCGTGAAGGTCGTAGAGGAGTTCCTTGGACACCTTGCCGTTTGCGCCGTATTCGTAGCGCTTGCGCCACTTGATTCCGGTAGCGTCGTACTCGATTTCTTCGAGTTTCTTGCCTTCCGCGCTGTAAGTGGTAACGTGGTCCAGCTGCTTATGGCTGCTGCCGGGGTCCGAGTTCCACTCCTTGATAACGAGGTTCTTTTTGTTTAATGTCGATGTGGCCTCGGGGTTGGTGGCGGTTGTTGCTGAGGTGCCGCCGCTCTGGGCGCAGGCCAGAAGTGAGAGTGACATGAGCGCCACTACTAAGGTAGACTTAAGATATTTCATAAATACACTCATTTTCAAACCTTTATTGAGAATCAAGTTCCGTGCCTTTCCTTGCATCCAGAACCGTTAAAACATTGCCTTTTATCTTAAAATGCACATCGTAGCTTTCGAATGAAAGGCCGTATGTGCGGTTTTCATCTTCCTGATAAGCAGGGCGGGGGTCCAGGGAAAGGATTTGCTCGAGGGCTTCAAGCTGCTGCGGAGTGAAGGGCAGCCCCTGGGGAAACTCCACTTTCAGCGTTTTTTCCGGCGCTTCGGCTGCGAACCCGGGCTTCGAGTCCGGGAAGCTGTCGGCATAAGGGATGTACGGCTTGATGTCGAAGACTGGCGTTCCGTCCACAAGATCCGCCCCCTTCACCGTTATTTCTCCCTTGCCGATTTCAACGATCTCCACGCAGGACAGGCCGAGGGGATTGGGCCTGTAGGGCGACCGCGTTGCCCAGACGCCCATGCTGCGGTTGCCCCCTAGGCGCGGCGGCCTCACGGTGGGGTTCCAGTCGGGTTTGCCGTCATCGGCCTTGCCATTCAGGCTGAACCCCCAGATGAGCCAGATGCGGGAGAATCCCTCCAGCCCTCTCAGGGCTTCCTGCACGCCATAACCGGCCTCGAACACCACACGCCCCACGATAGCCTTGGCAAGAGAGCTTTGCCTGGGCGTCCCGAACTTACCCTTGATGGGCCCGCGATATGTTGCTATCTGCGTAAGGTTCATAGGGCTCAATCTTTTGCACGGCCGCCTTCACGGTATTCCCGGGGCGAGATGCCTGTCATTTTTTTGAAGAAACGGGCGAAGTAGGACTGGTCGTCTATGCCAACGGCGGAGGCAATTTCCGCCATGCTCATGCGTGTGCAGCGGAGCAGGTCTTTGGCCTTTCCAAGGCGGGAGATGCCCACCCAGTCCATGGGGGAGCGGAAGGTCTTGGTTCGGACCACGCGGTTCAGATATCCCGTGCTAACGCCAAGCTCTGCGGCATAGTCCGACACTCCCTTGACGGAGCCGCTGTGGTCGAAGACAAGCTTCAGGAAGCGGTCCGGCACGTCTTCGGCCTCTGCTCCTCCGGAGCCGATAAGGGTGAACACCAGGTCGATGCCGCAGCGAAGAAGCTTCGCATCCGAGGGGGATTCCGCCAACTTCATCATCAGGGAGCCCATCAGGGCGGCGTCCCCGAACCAGAAGCTGTGCTGGAGGGCGTGATGGCGGTGGAGGATGGGGTGGGAGGCGTCGCGGAGATCATCGGCCCGAAAAGAAACCTCCACTCCTTCTGGGGCGCTGCAGTGGCGAACCACATAGGAGCACCCTTCCGGCATGAAAAGAAGATGCCCGGCGCTGCACTGGAAAAGGCGCTGCTCCGACTCCACCACCAGATCCCCGCCGGTTATGTACACCAGGCCGTGGAAGGGAAGCGTGTGCACTCCTCCCTCCTGCGTGTCCTGGGGCAGAAATCTAACCTGTATGCCGCTCTCTTCCATACTAGAAATTGAGGTCTATGCCGATGTTGAATGCGAAATTGCGCGTTTGATCTTCCCTGTGGGTGAGCCTCCAGAACCAGTCTACACGCACCACCTTGAAGATGTTGCTTATGCCGACGCCGGCCTCCAGATAGGGGACCATGCCGATGGATCCGGTTACGGGAAGCAGCTGATATGGGCCGTTCTGATTATTCATGCTGATGTCTCCCCAGGCTCCGCGGAAGGTTACCATCTCCCGGAGCTTCAGCTGTTTGATGAGCGGAATCCGGCCCAGAAGAAGGCCGTTGAAATTGTGCTCGAAGAAGAAGCTCAGCCAGCGGTCCGACGCATACTCGTAATAGTCCATGCAGGCAAACGAGAGGCGGTTGTGGAACATGGTCTCATTGCCCTCGTGCACCTTGAGGATGGGATAGGGAACATCGCCCACTATGAGGCCGCCGTCCATGTGCAGCATTCCCGAGCCCATGGGGCCTGCGGGGAAACTCCAGTCCACCATGAACTCCGGCTTGAGGAAGAGATTGTTCGTCCAGTCGCCGCCCCACTCTCCGCCGGTGAGGCTAATGGTGAGCACGGGGTAACGGGTATATACATAACTCTTTACGAACACGCCGCGGCTCACGGTTTCGTCCTTGGAGAAGCGGGCCTTGAGGTTGATCTGGTTGGTTGTGAACCAGGGGTCCAGGGTGTTGTCCCACTTAAGGAGAGGGACCTCCGGGTTACTCCACATCTTGCGGTTCTCCAGCATTATGGTGCTGTTGAAGGAAGGGGTGAACTCGTGCTGATACTCCGCGAAAATACTCTGGACCATGCTCTGCTTGTTGTAGCTGGACTTGGCCAGGAGGGAGTTGAATATGTTGTTCTCCTTCAGAAGACCGGTTCCCTGGCCAAGCTGCTGGAAATCACGCTTATACTGAATCTTAAGCTTGCGGGTTATATCCCTTCTGAACATGAACTCCGCGGTGCCGCGGCCCTTGAATTCATGGTCTTTCCATCCGTATGCGGCATAGCCGGACAGGCGGAAGAAAGTGCTCATCTCCTTTGTGGTTCGGAAGCCCAGCTGGGTGCGGAGGCCTTCAGTGTCGTTGAAGGTGATGGTCCTTGCCCAGGGGCCGAAGCCGATGCCCCAGTCCCGGTTCTGGAGGTAGCCGGTTGAGAACATGTCCGCCAGGCTGTAAACCACTTTGTACGGGGTGCTGGCCTGAACCCTGTCCACCATTTCGTAGATACCGGCCTCATGGGTTGTGAGGGGGAGTGTGCGGGCATCTTCCCACCAGGCGTCGTCGTGATCCTGCTTCGCGCTCATTTCGATGGCGTTCTTGCTGGCGAGGGCGTCCGGGTCTGTTATCGGCCCGAAAACAGGGGTGTCGAATACCACCTGCCGATGGCCGATGACATTCACCGTCTTTATTACCTTGCCGTGGGTGGGGGAGAAGCTTAGGTAAAGGTCTTCCTTGTCGTAGAACCAGGTGCCGTCCGGGAGCTTTCGGTTCTGGATGTCCAGCACCAGATAGCGTATCCAGTTTACGTTGGAACTTTCCGCCAGGCGGGCGTGGACATAGGTTATGGCGAAATCTTCCGCGTCTATCCAGATCTGGCCTTCGAACAGGGGAGCGCTGATGTCTTTCTTGGGAAGGAAGTGGATGCGGTACGTGTTGCGGCCGTTAACCTCCGTGCTGTCGCGCAGGAAGAAGGAGTAGAACACCTGGCCTTCTGCGGCGGCGGGCGAGGGGATATCCAGGTCGAAGAGTTGGATGAAGGGGCGGTAGAAGTTTGCCTTCAGCACCCCGTCGCCGCTGAACTGGGACATGACATTGTCGGCATCGGCCCCGGAAATACGGTTGGCGCGAATGACCTCCCGGTCGATCACCGGCTCCAGCGAATGGTAAAAATCCGACCTGGTTTCCGAGATCATCACCGGAAGGAAAGGTTCGCCGGAGAAGGCCGATGTGTCTTTGTATTCGTTGATGAACCCCAGGGACTTACGGAACATGCAGGAGTTCACCAGCCAGTCCATGTGGGTGGCGTCCATTTCCACCTTACTGTACAGTGAGGCGCTCCAGGCGCGGGCTTTTTCAGGATCGTGCATCACTCGGGCCCTGTCCGTGCTGATGAGGATATTGTCCAGGAAAGCGTCTGTTTCCTGGCCACGGAGGGCCGATGCCGACAGCACCACTGCCAGCAGCGTGAGAACGATATGCCTTGTGCTCGCGCGCATAATTCCCCAAAGTTAGGACTTTTTGCTTATAATCAAAACAGTTTCTTGCCTATTTTGGGGAGAATGAGTAAATTTGCTTTCGATATGCATAAAGTAAAAGTAGCACTGGTAACCGGAGGCAGCAGCGGAATTGGCGCCGCAACGGCCCTGCTCCTTGCCTCCAAGGGCGTAAAAGTATACGCGGCCTCGCGCCGTGGAACGGTTCAGGACTCGTCACCGCTCATTGTCCCTGTGTCGCTGGATATCAACGATGCCGCGGGATTGGAAGCCGTGGTAAAGGATATAGTCTCCCGCGAGGGGAGGCTGGACGCGGTTGTGTGCAATGCCGGCAACGGCATCTACGGGCCAATTGAAGGTACTCTTGAGGAAGAAGCCCGCTACCAGTTCGAAACCAACTACTTCGGCGCGCTGAAAACTATCCAGGCCTGCCTGCCGCAGTTCCGCGCCCAGGGCTTTGGCCGCATCATAACAATAACCTCCGTGATGGCCATCCTTCAGCTGCCGTTCCAGGGCTTCTACAGCTCCGTGAAGGCGGCAATGTTGTCGCTCTCGGAGTCTCTTTCCATGGAACTCGCCGGCACCGGCATCCAGTGCTGCAGCATCCTTCCCGGTGATGTGAAAACCGGCTTCACCGCAGCGCGTAAGTTAAACGTTGCCGCGCAGGATCCCGCATCGCCCTATAAGGCTGCGATGGAGCGCAATCTCCGCAAGATTGAAAAAGACGAGCTTGGAGGCATGGAGCCCTCCGTCATCGCCAAAGCCGTCCTCCGCGAACTCAAGCGCCGCAACATGCACGTCCGCGTAATTCCCCGCATCGACTACGCCGCCGTCGGCCTCCTCGTCCGCATCCTCCCCGAAGGCGCCAAGCTCAAACTCCTCCGCGCATTATATTGATGAAAAATCTATAGTGGAGTCGGACAAAACTTTTCGACGGCATTTTTTAGCCTAGAAAAGTTTTAGTCCGCGAAACGTTGATTTTTCATCCACGAAAATGGCCAAAATCATGGATGAAACGGGGAAATCGGCCAACTCATCCACGTTTTCGGCCAAAAACATGGATGAAACTAGGCGGTGGGGGTGGATTTCTTCTTCTTTTTGCCGAAGATTATGAACTCGTTCATGAAGAAGTTGAACGTGCCGGAGAAGAGCATGCCGATGAAGTTGCACAGCGCGGGTTCGTAGGAGGCGGTTTGCAGCCAGCCGAGGGAAACCAGCAGGAAGTGCGCGCCCTGCATCACGGCGAACTTCAGAAGGAAGGCGCCGAAGCTGGTGGCGTTGAAGGCTGCGAAATGGCGCCAGAACGAGCGGGTGCTTTTGTCGGATATTCTCTCACGCCAGACGTAATGGTACGCGATGATGAAGTTGGTGATGGTTGCCAGCTCGAAGGAAATGAGCGGCGATACCCAGAACTTGGACCAGTACGAGAAGGCCAGAACCGTGGTGGAGAGAAGCCAGTGCACGCCAAGGTCCACCACCGTACCTGCGCTGCAGGTGATGGAGAACATAAGGTAATGCTTAAGTACTTCTCTTAACCGCGATTTCATATTGGCCGCAAAGATAACACTTATTATTGTATTATTCGCCTTTTTGTAATAAATTAGCAGGTTGTAAACCTAAACATAACCGCCTGCAGATGGAACAGATCGACTACACCATTAGCGTTGACAAAATACTTGCGAAGAAATTCAAGGGGAAAACGCCCAAACTGGTTTCCAATATCGTTAAGAAACTCCTTCACGAGCAGTGGCTTAACGACTGGTTTGTGAAAGGGTATTCAGGAGTGGAATTCACTGAAAAGACGCTGGATTACCTGGGCGTTAAGCTTCAGATAGAAGGCTTGGAGAATGTGCCGGACGAAGGCCGTTTCACCGTTGCCTGCAACCACCCCCTGGGCGGCAACGACGCCCTTTCCATAATAACCATCTTCGGCAAAAAGTGGAACAGCAATATCCGCTTCATGGCCAACGACTTCCTTGCCAGTCTCAAACAGCTTCAGGAATTCATGGTGGCCGTGAATAAGACCGGCGGCCAGTCCCGCAACCTTCCCGCCCTCACTGAAGAGATGTTTGCCGGAGACAATCAGGTTCTCATTTTCCCCGCAGGCGTATGCTCCCGCAAAATCAAGGGCGTGGTTCAGGATCTGCCATGGACGAAGGCCTTTATTTCCAAAAGCGTGAAACATCACAGGGACGTTATTCCCGTGCACTTCTACGGCAAGAATTCCTGGCGCTTCTATTTCATGGACTGGATCGGCAAAATCACCGGTATCAACAAGAAATTCCCCCTTGCCATGGCACTTCTGGTGGATGAACTCTACCGTGCCCAGGGCAGTACATACCGTATAGTAATAGGAAAACCCATTCCATGGCAAACCTTCGACGAAAGTCGCAAGCCAATAGAATGGGCTCAGGTTGTGAGAGCTAAAGTATACGAACTATAGCTTTTCCAGAGCAGCGCGGAGTTTATCCACCATGACGGTGCCAAGGACCACGTTGCCGTCCGGGTCTACAAGATACATGGAAGGAATCCACTTGACGTGAAAGTCTTCACCGATGGAGGATTCCTTCTTTCCTGCAAAGTCGCTAAGTTGGAGCCATGCGATCTCGTTTTCAGCGAGATACTTATCAAGGGCTTCCTTGTCCGTATCGAAGGAAATGCCTACGAAGCGAACCTTGTCGCCGAACTCTGCGTAGAGTTCCTTCATTGCGGGGACATCCGCCCTGCAGTCCGGGCACCAGGTGGCCCAGAAATCAAGGACCAGATAGGCCCCGGCTACATCGGCCTTCGTACAGACGGTACTGTCCTGAGCGGCGGGGATGGAGAATTCGGGGATGGCTTCGCCGGGTTTGATAAGGTCTTTCGCGTACTCGGAATCTGCGTCTTTCACCCTGGGGGCGCAGGAAAGGACGATGGCTGCAAGGGCCGGTAAGATGAAACGTTTCATAGGTACAAATTTACACAAAAAAAATAAGCATCGGCCCTCACAGGCGGACGCTTACTCTAACCACATAATTAATAACACTAAAACTAATAACCAATAGACTGAATGCACCGGGAGAACCCCTTGCGTTTTCAATCCGATGCAAAGGTACGAACTTTTTTTGGTTTTGCAAATTTTTTCAAAAGATTTTTTAGATTTTTTTGAATATTTTTCATAATTCATTGACTATCAGATATAAAACAATAAGTAAAAAATTTTAATCTTTCAGTTTTATACTTTGAAACAATAAAAAAGCGGCCCGAAAGCCGCTTGAAATACCAATTAACTTACAGTTTAAAACTAATACAAACGATTTTAGTTACAAACTATTAGATTCTAATCTTTTACGAAGGCATGAAATCATGTCCCGAGTCATGGAATCCATGTCGTAAACGGGCTTCCAATCCCATTCTGCGCGGGCGCAGCTGTCGTCCATGCTGTCCGGCCATGATGTGGCAATTGCCTGACGCACAGGGTCCACCTC
This sequence comes from Bacteroidales bacterium, assembly GCA_016290725.1. Lineage (GTDB taxonomy): Bacteria > Bacteroidota > Bacteroidia > Bacteroidales > UBA932 > Cryptobacteroides. The sequence continues at coordinate 12,243 of JAEEUZ010000053.1, forward strand.
GTAGCGGACGCGGAGCCCGGGGATGTACTCGCGGATCTTGGCGAATATCTGCTCCGGCTCGAAGCTCATGGAGGCGATGTTGAAGGAGTTGCGGTGAACAAGCCTAGATGGATCTGCATTCATAAGGTCCACTGCGGCCTTGAGCGCATCCGGCATGTACATCATGTCCATGTATGTGCCCGGGGCGATGGGGCAAACGAACTCCTCTCCTTTCACTGCGGCATAATATACTTCCACGGCATAATCCGTGGTTCCGCCGCCGGGGAGGGTGACATTTGAAATGAGCCCAGGGAAACGCACCGAACGCGTGTCCACGCCATATTTATGGAAATAGTAGTCGCTAAGAAGCTCCGTTGCCACCTTTGTTACGCCATACATGGAGCGGGGGCGCTGGATTGTGTCCTGCGGAGTGCCCACGCGGGGAGTTTCCGGGCCGAAGGAGCCGATGGACGACGGGGTGAACACCGCGGCGTTATTCTCACGGGCAACCTCCAGGATGTTCAGAAGGCCGTTCATCTGGATGTCCCAGGCCAGCAGCGGTTTTCTTTCCGCAACTGCTGAAAGGAGAGCAGCCAGATTATATATGGTGTCGATCTTATATCTCCTGACGATATCGGCCAGAGCTGCGCCGTCGCGCACATCCGCAATTTCCGCAGGACCGGATTCCAGCAGTTCCCCTTTGGGTTCCGCTCCGGGAATATAGCCTGCCACGACCGTGCTTCCGGGAATTTCCCGGCGAATCTTCATGGTGAGTTCCGAACCGATCTGGCCTGTTGAGCCGATGACTAATACACTTTTCATGTTTATCTCTTATGTGGTACGCAAATTTAAATCTTTTTAATGGATTTTCGATATATTTTCCATAAATTTGAAAGTTGAAAGCACATTAAAACTAACAACCATATGTACGGAAAATTCCAAAAGCATCTTCAGGACGAACTCCGCGCCATAGACGAAGCCGGCCTGTACAAGAGAGAACGCACCATCTGCTCCGCCCAGGGAGCCGAAATAACCCTTGCCGATGGCAGCAAAGCGCTCAACTTCTGCGCGAACAACTATCTTGGCCTGTCGGACAATCCACGCCTCATCGAGGCCGCCAAAAAGGCCATGGACGCACGCGGCTACGGCATGTCGTCGGTGCGTTTCATCTGCGGCAAGCAGGATCTGCACCGTGAGCTGGAAGAGGCGATATCGGCCTATTTCCATACCGACGATACCATTCTCTACGCGGCTTGCTTCGATGCGAACGGGGGTGTTTTCGAACCTCTCCTTACTGCCGATGACGCCATCATCTCCGATGCCCTTAACCACGCGTCCATCATCGACGGCGTGCGCCTGTGCAAGGCAGTCCGCTACCGCTATGCAAATGCCGATATGGCGGAACTGGAAAAATGCCTCCAAGAGGCCCAGGCCCAGCGTTTCCGCATAATCGTAACGGACGGCGTCTTCTCTATGGACGGCAACGTGGCCCCCATGGACAAGATATGCGACCTGGCGGAGAAATATGACGCCCTGGTGATGGTGGACGAAAGCCACAGCGCCGGCGTTGTGGGGCCCCGCGGCCGCGGCGTTGCAGAACTGTTCAACCTGTATGGCCGCATCGACATCCACACCGGCACCCTTGGCAAGAGCTTCGGCGGTGCGGTGGGCGGTTTCACTACCGGCCGTAAGGAGATTATCGAGATGCTCCGCCAGAGGAGCCGTCCGTACCTCTTCAGCAATTCCCTCCCCCCGATGCTCTGCGCCGCCGGAATAGAGCTGTTCAAGATTCTCTCCGAGGGCAACGAACTTCACGACCGCCAGCAGGAGAACGTGGCATACTTCCGCGATAAGATGATAGCCGCCGGATTCGACATTCATCCGACCGAGAGCGCCATCTGCGCGGTAATGCTCTACGATCCTATCCTCGCAGGCAAGTTTGCTGCAGCCATGGCTAAGGAGAACATCTTCGTCACCTCATTCACCTACCCGGTTGTGCCGAAGGGCAAGGACCGCATCCGCGTACAGCTTTCCGCCGCCCATACACGCGAACACCTTGACAAAGCCATTGCGGCATTCGTCAAGGTGGGCAGGGAATTGGGAGTTATTTAAAGTCCTAGACGGGTTCGCGCGTAG
>JAEEUZ010000215.1 GCA_016290725.1 Bacteroidales bacterium
CGGAACGTAGCTGCCTATTCCACGGATTCCGTGGCCCAGACCGCCTGGATGCACATCCTGAACCTGGCCGGCCGGGCTTTCCATTATGAGGAATTCGTCAAGGGAGGGCAGTACAGCCTCAACAAGGTCCACGTAGATTACCGGCATCCTTTCGTGGAGCTGACGGGCAAAACCCTCGGCATCGTGGGCATGGGTGCCATCGGCCAGAAAGTGGCGCATATCGCCAAGGCTTTCGGCATGGAGGTCATCTACTATTCCACTTCAGGAACCCGTCACTGCACGGAGTTTCCCGCCGTGGAACTGCCGGAACTGCTGGAGCGTTCAGACGTCATTTCCATCCACGCGCCGTACAATGAACGTACCGCCGGACTCATCGGCTACGAGCAGTTCAAACAAATGAAACAGAGCGCCTTCCTGGTGAATACCGGCCGCGGCGGCATTGCCGTGGAAGAAGACCTGGCAAGAGCCCTGGACGAAGGCCTCATCGCCGGCGCAGGCCTGGACGTATACGTAAAGGAGCCGCTCCCGAAGAGCAGCCCCCTGATGAATCTGCAGCACCCCGAAAGGCTGCATCTCACCCCGCACATCGCCTGGTATTCCCTTGAGGCAAGAGCCCGTCTGGCCCACGAGATGGCGGAGAATATCCGGAAATACTTCTCCTAGTCTTTCAGGCGAATCACGGCCACTCCGGCGCGTTTGGTCTCCACGGCTTCGCAATCCAGGTTGCGGGCGTCAATCATGCCGGCGCCGTTCACTTTGAAGAACGCGGTGTCGGAAACGCCGGACACCAGCACGTCGCCGGCCCCATTGACCGTAATGGCCAGGGTATCAACGTCCAGCGAGGCTGCATCTACGTCTCCGGCTCCGTTCACCACAATGGAAAGGGCCGGTACGGATACCCCGCCCAGCTCCAGGTCTCCGGCACCGTTCACCTTGATGGCCATGTCCTTCTCCGAGGTGTAGGGCGATTTCCATTTCACGTCGGCAGCCCCGTTGACCGTAATGGCGGTGAGGGAGGGAAGGCCGATGGTGATGTCGTAGGTGTCGGCTGTAATATTCACCCGGTCTTTGTTCTGGATGTACAGCGTGCCGTCCACCACCTGGTAGTCAAGATACTGAAAGACCTCTTCGTTGGCGCGGACGGTCACCTCGAATGCCGCCTGCTGGATGAGAAAGAGGTCCGCCGCCCCTTGCACCACAATGCTGTTGAAGCCGGTGATTTCTTCCAGGGTCTTCACCTGGATGGGACCTTTGCAGCGGACAATCTTTCCGCTGGTGGTGTTCACGTTGAAGGTGCAGGAGCAAAGGGCTGCGGCAAGCACCGCAATCAAATACTTTTTCATATTGGCATTGTTTGGTTTTTAATTGATATTTGTTTCCGCTGAATTACCAAATGGCAGCCCGCTCTTCGGGATCAATAAACATCTTGCTACCTTCCGGAATGTCGAAGGCTTCGTAGAAGTGCGGCATCGAGCCGAGAGTTCGGTTAACCCGGGCTTCGTGGGGCGCGTGCAGATCTTCTACCATCTGAAGCTCGAGAGCCTCGTTACGAATCAGGCAGCGCCATACAGTAGCGTAGCTGATGAAGAAACGCTGAGCGGGCGTAAAGCCGTCAATGGGTTTGCCCGCTTTCGCCTCGTCGGTCATCTGGTAGGCATCCCAAGCCACATTGAGGCCTCCCAGATCGGCGATATTCTCATCCAACGTGCGTTCTCCACTGACGTGATAGCCGAAAAGTTCGAACTCGTCGAACAGTTTCACGAATTGTCCGGCCCGTTCGGTGAACTTGGCATCGTCGTCTTCTGTCCACCAATTATTGAGGTTGCCGTTCTCATCATACATTCGCCCGGAGTTGTCGAACCCGTGGGTCATCTCGTGAGCGATAGCCTGGCCGATGGCTCCATAGTTGACGGCATCGTCAGCATCCAAATTGAAGAATGGGGGCTGAAGGACAGCCGCCGTAAGCGTGATCTGGTTCTTTTCCGGCCTGTAATTGCCATTGACGGTTTGCGGAGATAGATCCCATTCATCCCTATCGACAAGAGTGCCGATCTTAGCCATATCTATTGCGTTCTCGAAGCGAATGGCACGGTGCACGTTCTGGAAATAGGAATCCGGCGTGACTTCGAGCTCGCTATAGTCCATCCATTTGTCGGGATAGCCTATTTTCATATTCATACACGCAAGCTTGTTGAGGGCTTTGGCTTTGGTCTCTTCGCTCATCCAGTCGAGATGCTTGATGCGTTCTCCAAGAGCCAGACTCATGTTTTCGACAAGTTCCTGAGCATGCTCTTTGGCTTCATAAGGACAGTATTTCTCGACATACAGCCTGCCGACAGCCATCTCCAAATGATTGGATAATTTGCTCTGTACGCGGCGCCAACGGGGTTTTTGCGTCTCTTGACCATAGAGGAAGTTGTTGAAGAAGTTGAAGTCTTCGGTGACCAGATCGTCGCTGAGCAAAGGGGCGCTATTGGTGATCACTTTCCAGCGAAGGTAGTCTTTGATGGTGCTGAGGTCCACGCTTTGAATGATCTTGTCCAGAGCGACGAAGTAGTCAGGTGATGCCACATTGAGACTGTCGAAGGCCGGCGCGCCAATGGCAACGAAGTAATTGTCCCAGTCGAAGTTGGGTGTGGAGGCCTGGAATTCTTCACGACTCTTGAAGTGATATAGGTTCTGAGGGTCAAGCATTTCCTCCATAGGCATCGATATTCTGGCGAGTTCCGTCTCCATAGCCAGAACATTTTGAGCATTTATCGTTGCCAAGGTTGAATCTGTTCCGGTAAGGCGGAACATATTGGCAATGTGCTCCACATAATGATCGCATATTACCTGAGCAGCATCT
>JAEEUZ010000054.1 GCA_016290725.1 Bacteroidales bacterium
TCGTTGAACAAGGTGGACCTCTTCACCCATGTTCGCTACATGCTGCTCACCACGGGGCCGTCAATCATAATCACCCTCATCGCCTTTACCCTCATCGGCATTTTCCATAAGGGGGCCGATGCGCAGGAAATGTCGGTCTATGCCGATGTATTGTCGGCCCGCTTCAACATCACCCCCTGGCTTCTGATCGTGCCGGTCATCGCGGGCATCCTCATCTGGAGGAAACTGCCCGCCATCGTGGTCCTGGCTTTGTCGGCCCTCACCGCTGCGATTGCAGCCCTCATCTTCCAGCCCGATGTGATAGCCGAAATCGGAGCCGGAGTTGCCGATGGCTCCCGCGCCCGCATCCTCTTCGCCGGCACCGTGGAATCCGTGTACAACTCAGTGGCGCTGGACACCGGGAATGCCGGCGTCGACGGCCTTGTAACCACTCGCGGCATGCTGGGAATGCTGAATACCGTATACCTTATTATATGCGCGATGTGCTTCGGAGCCTGTATGAAAGCCAGCGGAATGATTGCCGATATGGCCGGCATGCTCACTCCCCTTACCCGCACACGCGCCGGCCTGGTGGGCACAACCGTATTCACCGGCACGGCCCTCAACGGAATCGTCTCGGACCAGTATCTGTCGGTGATTCTCACATCGAACATCTATCGCGAATCCTTCGACAAGGGCGGCTACGAACGCCGGCTCCTGAGCCGCAGCGTGGAGGACTCCTCCACGGTTACCTCGCCGCTGTTCCCCTGGTCCAGCTGCGGCATGACCCAGGCCACCATCCTATCCGTCCCCACCCTTGCCTACGCCCCCTTCTGCCTGTTCAACATCATCTCTCCCCTGATGTCCATCCTCGTGGCCATCATAGGCTGGAAGATTGTGCGCAAGGGCTGATCAGAAGCTGAAGATGTAGCCCACGCAGAGGGCGGTATGGAAGTGCTGGCTGTAGTAGAGGGATTTCAGAGTGGGGCCGTTTTTGTCTACGTCCAGACATTTGTCGTAGCAGTATTCGCCCAGGAGGTAGAAGTCCAGGGCGTTTTGCTTATTGATCTTCCACTCCGTGCCGATGACTCCGCGCACGCGATTCACGTACGCGTCGTTGTACCCGGTGAAGGAATAATCCGAATACGTCCCTATCGCAGAGTTCCAGACGGCGGAGCATGTGGGATCGTTGAAAACGTTCCTAACCTCCACATAACCGTATGGAGTCCAGTATTCCAACCCCTTGTAGGATACTTTCAGGCGGCTTTTGAGGGCAAGGGAATTCGGATTGTTTTCGTATGTGTTGTTGTAATCCCGGTGGGTGAGCTGCAGCTTTTCTTTCAGGGAGAGATGCCAGTAGCCAAAATGCATGGACGCCATTCCGTCCACGTAGAAACGATGGCGGGGAATCCACTCTCCGGCAGAATTGGCTTTGTGGATGAACTGGTAGCCGCCCCCGACCTTGAACGTCTTGTTAATCTTATAGCTGAGCCCCAAACCGGCGTCCCACCTTCCCACGGAGGCGAAATTGTCTACCATGCGCACCTGGCCGTCGGCCGTCAGATGGAGGCCTTTCATGAGCTTCTTGTCCACGGTGAAGCCAACGCGTGCGCCGCAGTCCCAGTCCAAATCGGCCACAGGTGCCTGCGCAAAGCCCATCAGAGGCACAAACAATACAGCAAGTATTAGGAGCCCTTTTCTCATTGCTCGAGGAAGTCTTTAGCGCGGGTGAGAGTGTCGATGGAGCCGGTTTGCCCCTTCTCCAGCGTGTAGTAAATCTTGATGAAAGCAGCGTCCTTGAGGAAATCCACGTGGCCCACCTCGAGGTTATTCACCTTAACGCCAACGCGTTTTTCAATATCGGCAATGAGCTCTTCACGGCGCTCAGGGACGATAAGGTCGATGCGGTCGTAGTGGATGAGCTTGGTGGATGTGTGCTTGAGAATCTTGCCCGCCTCCAGAATCCAGATGAGAAGCACCACCAGGGCGTTGGAGATGGCCATCACCAGAACGGTGCCGGTGGAAATCTCGTAATGGGGGTTGTCCGTCACGGTTCCAACCACTTTGTACACGGGTGCAAGGCCGTTCATTGCGGCAAGGGCGATGATTACAAACAGGTACGTCATCTCCCGGATGGGCACGGTTTCCGTTCGGTATCGTATCACCCCGAAGATGGCGAACAGGCCCAGGGTGAGGCCCACGCCCACTTCCACGTTGCCCATGATGTACAGCAGGATGAGCATTGCCGTGGAGAATATCATGAAGGTGAAATAGTAGTCGCGGCGGCGGCTCTTGCGATAGTAGAAGAACTGGACGATAATCCAGCAGACCACCAGGTTCATGAAGAAGCGGATGCCCAGTTCCGTGAGGGACTGGCAGGTTGTCATCGCGGCTTCGGTGATGAGCTGCGGGATGTCGGTTACGTCGTCCACAAGAGGAAGAGCGCCGAGGTCTTGCAATGTAATCATATTACCTTGATTTTATTATTTATTGTCTTTTCTATTGCGCGCACCTTCGCTTTGAAGCGGTTGCTTTTGGCGGTGCGGTCTGTGAGCGTTACGGCAATGCAGTATTTGCTCACGCGAACGGGCTTCACCCTGTGATCCAGCAGGATACCCTTCATCTGGCTGGAGGCGTGGCCGTCCTGCTTCAGTTCGATTATCACGGCGTTCTCCAGCGAGGCCTTTTTGTTAGTGCGGAAGTTCGTGAATCTTAGCGCCGTGTCGATGGTGAGCCGTTCCGTCTTGCCGGGGTTCACCAGGGTGATGCGGTCGAATTCGGTGGAAAGCACCGGGGAGAGCATGTCCACCGTGAAGGCCGAGTGCTTTGCCAGGTACTGCGTGGCGTTTTCATCGGCATGGAAATCTTCCAGTTCGGAGAGCGGAATGGAAGTGCGCTTCTTTTTGGTGCGGCCGTGATTGTTCTTGCGCTTTATCTCCAGGAAGGCGTCGCCGGAATTCACATACACGCGGGTGCGCACTTTCTGGCGGACCAGCCTGCGGTTGTGATGATCCAGAAACATCTTCAGCTCGGGCGTATCGTAATAAATTGAATTGTACGGGCTGATTTTTGTGCCCTCAGCCTCCAGCGCGCGATATCCGGCCTTGTTGGCATCGGCAAGCAGGCTCACCAGCGTTTCTTCGTCGGTGAGGTACTTTGTGTCGATGCGGTTCAGAAGCTTCACCCCGTCCATCTCCTCAAGGGTAATGGGCTCCATCGCCTTTACTGCCTGGTGGATACCGTTCATATCAGGCGAAGATAGTGACTCTTTGCGAGAACACCAAAAAAAGAACTTGGTTGCGGCTTTAACGAGCTCCGCCCGCATTTTTGGCCTGTTTTTGCTGGTCACTGTGGTAATTTGCCCTGTTCGCCCGCATTTTTGGCCGATTATTGACGGTCATCCGACCATTTTGCCTCGCCCGCCGTCAATTTTAGCCTATATTTGCGGGTCGGTTCAGTAAGGCTTGGCCGGAAATGCGGCTATTTCCCGGTGATGGAGAGGCGGGACATGTCGAAGCGGCCGCTACCGGTGTCGGAGATGTTCACGATGGCGCGGGCCGAGCCGCTGAGGATTGCGTCGCCGCTGCCGGAGAGTCTCGCGTCTATGGTTCCGGCATTATTACACTGAAGCACGCAGTCGCCGCTGCCACTGAGGACGATGGTGATTTCTTCCGCCGTCACGCCCTTAAACTCCAGGTCCCCGCTGCCGGAGCTCTTGAACGAGGCCGATGCCGCGCTGATTGCCTTGATCTCCGCATCTCCGCTGCCACTTGTGGATGCGGCGAAACCGGCACACTGAATTGCGCCTGCCGCTTCGAAGTCCCCGCTGCCGCTAAGCTTCACGGCGAAGTCGCCATCGGCCTGGATGGGGCCGGTTATCCTGAAATCCCCGGAGCCGGAGAGTTTCACCATATTCAGCGCCGGAGAGCTCACGGCGAGGAAGGTCTTTGCCTTGGGGCTGACGATTGAGCCCGGCTTGTTCCTGACCTCAAGCACGCCCTCTTCCACCTCGATTATGAAGTACTCAGTGAGGTTCTCGTCGCAGGTGAGCGTAATTCTCTGCTCGCCCGGTATCTGCGTGTAATAAACGTCAATAAAGCCGGGCACCGAAATTGCGCTGAACTCCCCTGCCTCAATCTGCGTTTCCGCGGAAACCCCGTTCCCGATTAACGCCTTGGCTACCCACTCGCGGCCGCTATTGGTTATCCACTGGCAACCGCTTACGGCCGCCGCCACCATCATGGCAATTGTAATAAGAGTACTCTTTTTCATAATTCGCTTCGCTATTTCCCACAAAGATACCCTGCCGGGCTATCTGCTGGCCTGCGCGGTTATCTTGCGGATGAACTCTTCGGGGATTCTTTCAAGGGCGCGGAGGTCCTGTTCCAGAGCGTTTACATCCAGGGCGTTAAGGTAGTCGGCCGCATGGAAGGGGTCCTCCGTGATGTAGCTGGCGGTGCCGGCGAAGGAGAGGAGGATGGGGGTAAGCTGGAGGTGGTTGCTTATCTTTTCCGCGAAAACAGCTTTTGCTTCCGGGGTGATAGCCCTCATGCGTTTCAGGAGGCCTTTCTCGCCGGAAATGAATTCGTAGCGGCCGCGCACCTCAACAATCTGTTCCGCGTTAACCGAAGATTCCGGGAGATAGATGCGCACTTCCAGTTCGGCGCCTTCGTAGCCCCATACGGCTTTGCCGGAGGAGGCTTCCTTGGCGGCGAAGCGGCTGTAGGGCACTTCCCGGCCATCTACCAGCACCTTGGAAGGGGCGCTCATTCCCGGGAGGATCACCTGGACGCGACGGGTGGCGGGAGCGCCTTTCCACGAGCCTTCGCGGGGAAGGATGCGCAGCACGAGGCCGTCGTCTGTGCCTTCCCTCACAAAGCGGGTAATGCCGTACCGCGTGGTGTAGGCCTGTGAGGCGCCATCGTCCTCATATAAGGAGGCCTCGTGGTGGCCTGTGCCGGGCACAAGGACCAGGCGAAGCTCGTTGGAGGGTTCCTGCAGATTGATGATATCGGCCCCGGCCATAGGGATTATGCTGCCGGCCTTCACATAGTATGGATTCTCGGATATGGTGTACTTCAGTTCGGCCTCTGTTCCGCCTTTGCAGAGCCTTCCCGTTGCCATGTCCCACCAGTCGTCCCCGGCAGGGAACCACATGTGGCGATCTGCCAGAGCGGTCACTTTATCAACCGGCTGGCAAACCGTGGTGGCCAGGATATCGTCGCCGAAGAAGAATTCCTCGGTCTCCGTATAAGCCTTGTCCTCTTCCGGATAAACGTAATACAGAGGCCTGCAAATGCCGATGCCGGTATCATACGCCTGCCTTGCCGCCGTGTAGATATAGGGCGACAGGTCGTAACGCAGCCTCACCGCCTCACGCATGGCGTCAAAGTGATCCGGGAACACCCAGAAGCGCTTTTCCATGGTCATGTTCTTGGTGGAGTGGGTCTTGAAAATAGGGGTGAAAACACCCTCCTGGATCCATCGGGTATAAAGCTCCGGATCTGTGAAATTCACCCCTTGGGGCTGCTGGTGACCGCCAATGTCATGGCCCCAGTAGGCATAGCCCACATTCGAAGCCGTTGCCGTGAAGTAAGGCAGATAGCCAAGCACCTTCCATGTTGCATAGGTGTCGCCGCTGAATCCAACCTGATAACGGTGACTGCCGATACCTCCCCAGCGATGATAAATCATCGGCCGGAGCGCATCCTGGCCATATTTTGCCGACTGGCGCACCTGATGCCACCAGAAGGTGTGGTTGAGCCAGAAGGTGTTGCTGAGGCCCGGGACGTACTTGCTGGTCATGAACTGCTGCCAGTCCAGCCACCAGAAATCCACGCCCTGACGGCCGATGGGGTCAAGCACGGAGTTGAAGTAGGCATCGGCCCAGGCTTGCTGGTCCATGCGGAAGGGCACGTACACGGGATTGCCTTCTTCATCCTTATAGCCGCGGGGGCCGTCATAGTCTTCCCCTGTGCGGGAAAGATAATCTTTCACAAAGGCTTCATAGGCCTCCTCAGTTGTCTGCAGGCCGGAAGCCGGGTGCAGGTTAAGGGAGGTCTTGAGCCCGTAATTATGCAGTTCCGTGAGGGTATTCGCAGGGTCCGGGAAAAGTTCTTTCTTCCAGTTGTAACCGCACCAGCCCTTGCGCTCGCCGGAGGCATCTTTTTCGTATCCACGGCCGCCGGCACCCATGTTATAGGTATCGTGCCAGTCCATGTCGATAATCATCACATCGGCAGGGATGCTCAGGTCGCGGAAATGCTGCGCGAGGTCCGTGAGTTCATAGTCGGAATACAGCCAGTAGCGGCACCACCAGTAGCCGAAAGCGTACTTGGGAGGCAGGGGAATCTTGCCTGCGATTTTCGTAAAATCGCTTATGGCGGCGGTGTAGTCGTGGCCGTATGCAAACAGGTACCAGTCCTGCCTGTTGCCTTCCGGACGGGTATCCACCCAGTACTGCCAGTCTGTATCCACGGGCACGAATACGTGCCTTGTGCTCTCGTCGATGAGGGCCCATCCGTCGCGGGAAACAACGCCCTTGTCGAAGGGTTCCTTGGTGAAGGTTCCCGTGCCGTCCTCGGACAACCGTCCGTTATGGAAGCGGCGGATGCCGTCGTACTGGTCCAGGGTGCGCGCGGTGCCCAGCAGATTGCCGGAATCATCGGCCCCGGGCTTCCAGGTTACGCTGCGCTTGCCCTTTTTGGCCTTTGCATCCTGCATGGTGAAGGTAACCTGCAGATTTCCGGCGGTAAATGCCGCCTGGCCGGTGTATGTGAGCGTGAGCGCCGCTGTTTTGATTGTGAGCTTCTTGCGGGTACGGGTAACCTTGTAAGACGGCACCGGCAACTCCCTGTTCACGATTCCCAGGGTGGCGCGGTCTTCAAAAACGCCGTCTTCCGCCCACTCCATACGGATAAGCTGCGGTGTGAGCACAGTAAACCGGGCATTCCCGAAAACAACCTCCGCCCCATCGCTGGCTTTCGGATGAAAAGCCTCCTGAGCGTGGAGCGTTGCGCTCAGGCATAGCGTTATAATTAATAACAAGTTACGCATAGCGGTTTACCCGGGAAACAATCAATTAATATGCTCAATGTCGAACCTAATGGTACCCGCCGAAAAACCAAGGATTGTTGCCGCCAGCGCGGCAAGTAAGGCAAATGTCTTTTTCATAATAAACTGGACTAGAACGTCAGAGCTATTCCAAAGCCATTCGCAGTACCGCCGATAGTGAAAGTGGGCACATAGGACTGACTCTGAATAGACGCGTTGTACTCATCGGCAATACCCTTGAGGGTGGTTTCTCCAGACTTCCACATGGGAATACCCACCGCCAGAAAGGGAACGCCAAGGCCCAGGCAGACTCCTGCGACGGGGAGTGCTTTTTTGATGTCGCCACCCACAATGAGAGAACCCAGGGGATAACCGATGGCAAAACCAACGCAGTAAGCCCCGATATTATTGAGAATACTGGCGGTTGAAGTCTTTTTCGATGCTTTCAAAAAGTCATTGTACTGGGCTTCCTCGAAATATCCGGCTCCCTGCTCCTTGGAAATGGCAAATCCCAGTGAATTCAGCAGTTTTCCATCTTTGTACGATATTGGACCGGACACAAGTCCATAATCCAAGGAGGACTGGGCCGATGTTCCTTCAATAACTTGCGCCTTAAGACTGAGAGACGTAGCCAATAACAGTAGAATCAAGAGAATGCGTTTCATGTCCTTATTTTTATTTCTACAAAGATAGGGAAAAAAATAATATCCGGGAAGGGGCTACTGGAACCGCGGTTCCAGGGCGGCGACGGCGTCGCGGACGCGGTCGGCCTGGGCGTGGAGCCATGCCGATGTGAGCTTGCCTTCGGGGACATCCTCCACGTGCAGGGGTTCGCCGAATGCCATTTTGTAGCGATGCGGGAACTTCCAGAAGCAGTTGTAGACCGGGATGATGCGGGCACCGCTATGTGCTGCGAGCACCGCCACGCCAACGTGGAAAGGAAGCAGGCCCTCGCCGGTCTTGTTACGCTTTCCTTCCGGAAAGATTATAATGCTCTCTCCTTTGGACAGTGCCGCCAGGGAGTCTTCCAGCCACTGCTGTGAACCGCCGCTACGGTCGATCGGGATTGCCTGCGCGTGGGTGAAAAAGCTCTTGGTGAACCGGTTCTTGTCGAAATAGTCCGTTGCCGCGAGCGGGTGGATCATCTTAGCAGGATAACGCGCCATAAGAACCACGGGGTCCATGAGCCCCACGTGGCGGCCGGCGAAGATGGTGGGCTGGTCCAGCTGCGGGACCGATCCGTAGACCTTCGGGCGCTGGACGACGGCCACCATGCAGCGGGCAAAAGCCCTGAGCGCCTTGTCGGCAGCGCCCAGGTGCGCCTCTTTTACTGTTCCTTCTCCCATTATCCCGCAATTATATTAATCTGCTCTCCGGTGAGCTCCATGGTAAGGGGCAGGGTGCCGGGGATTTCGCCATCGACCTCGACGATATCGACATTGTCGGAAAGCGGAGTCACGGTCATCTTTTTGAAACGGCGGGTGATCATTTCGGGCTGCACGGCAAGGTCGCCTTTGAGGCAGTGCATCATTAAAGAGAGGCCCTTGAAGTGGTTCACTCCAGGCATGATGGAAATATCCAGCTGGCCGTCGTCCCACCTTGTGTCCTGTGCAGTCTGGATGAGACCGCTACCGCGGTATGTGCCGTTGCCAAGGGTTGCCGTGAAGAGTTTTCCTTTATACACAAGTTCTCCGTCAAGTTCGATTTCCACGGGATTGCGCTTTCTGGAAAGAGTGGAATAGGGCGCAACCATGGTGAACAGGAAGCCGCCTTTATGCCCTTTTTTCTTGAGATTGTTGGTGTGGTCGCAAATTGCCGCATCCACACCTATGCCGCCGATATTCGCCATGCAGAAAACACCCTGCGGGAAGGTCATGCGCACAACGTCTTCCTTCGCCGTTTTGCCGGCAATGATGCATTTTGCGGCTTCTGCCGGGTCTGCCGGGATGCCAGCGCTGCGGATCCAGTCGTTGCCGGTGCCGTGGGGAAGAACCGCCAGGGTGAAATCGGCCATGGAGGTTCCCGTCTCATCGGCATATCTCAAAAGGCCGGTCATCACTTCATGCACGGTGCCGTCGCCGCCGGCGGCAATGAATTTGCGGCAGCCTTTGGAGGCACCTTCTTTTGCCAGGTCGATGGCATGTCCCGCGTGAAGGGTTGCGCAGACTTCCACCTCGAGACCCGCTTCGCGAAGCATGCCCACCGAATTGTTCCAGGCGTCACCCGTTGTGGCCGATGCCGATGCAGGGTTGCCGATCATCATCCAAGTTTCTTTCATCGTATTATTCAGGTTTTAGTTATTGTTATCAAATCTATCTCGGGGTATCCTCCCAGACGGAAAGCGAAGCCGCTGCCAAGGCCTGGCGAGACATGAAGCACACGGGCTCCTTCCCTGTAAATTCCTCCCGATTCGTGCAGTCTCCAGTGCTTCGCGTTGAGCCCCGTGAGCTTGTATTTAAGCCCGTGGGTGTGGCCGGAAAGGGTAAGGTTTATATCGGTTCCGGGCAGCACCTCCATACGCCAGTGGGTTGAATCGTGCGAAAGCAGCAGCTTGAATATCCCCTCCGGAACGCCTTCCATGGCAGTTTCCAGATTCTTCCCTCCGGTTTTTTGGAAATAGGGGTTGCGCGACACGTTGTCCACACCGATGAGCGCGATCCTGTCTGAGCCGCGCTCCAAAAAGGCGGTTCTGTTTCGGAGCACATTCCAGCCCAGGTCCTTCTCAAAGGCCTCCAGTTTTTCCATATCCTTTGTGCGGGCTTCGTCCCGGTGCGGGCCGTGGAGCAGGAAATCATGATTGCCGAAGATGGACCAGATTCCCATTGGGGCTTCGAGGCGCTCCAGGGCGGGGCGGTAGGCATCGGCCTCGCGGGATTCATAGCTCACCAGATCTCCGGTGAAGAGGATAATCTCCGGACGAAGCGACTGCACCGTATCCACGATATGCCACACTAGCTTGCTTTTATGGCCGATGGAGCCGAGATGCAGGTCGGAAATATGGCAGATCCGCAGCCCGTCGAAACCATCCGGAAGCTCCTCGAATTCCAATTTGTGCTCTTTTACGATGAGCCTTCTGGAAACGTAGAATATATATGTAATGAAGAAGGCCGATACCGCAGCGCCGATGCCCACCGCTACATATGGAGGCAGGAAAAGGCCGTTCAGAGCGATAAGGAATTTGGGGAACTCGAAGATAAAAATAGACCAGGAGAAGATTCGTATCGCATCCGTGTATACTTTTCCCAGAGCCATCAGGGGAAGGCACACGAGGGCCACCAAAGTGGGAATGGCAATAACCAGCTTACACCACAGGGGCGCATCCCTCAGCAGGGTTAGCGCCAGCGTAACGTCCGCCACCACCCCGAAAAGGAGGAAAAACAACACGTATGTACTGAACTTCACGTCTGGGTTTTAGGTTTGGTCCTGCAAAGATACTATTTTTTCCCGGACTCGGTAATGTTCGCAATTTTGATGGAATTTGTGTAATTTTGCACAAATGGCCATTTTTATGAAACGATTCCTTGTACTTGTTGCCTGCCTACTTCTTTCGCTCCAGGCTTATTCCGCTTCCAACCTCATTTATGGTCCCTGGGTATCTAACATTTCAGAAACCGGGTTCACCGTGCTGTGGGTAACGGAAAAACCCTCGCTGGACTATGTGGAGGTGGCGCCGGACGACGGATCGGCCTTCGAGAAAACAGAAAGGCCGCAGTACTATGAAACGGCATACGGCAGACGTGTTTCCGGCCGATATCATAGCGTGCGCGTGGATGGGCTGGCCCCTGGTACAACTTACCGCTACAGGATTGTCGGGCAGGTGGTGAAGGATGACAGCGGTCCCTATCGCTTCCACTACGGCCCCAAGGTGCGCATCTCCCCGAAACGGAGCTCTTCCGTGCGCACATTGTCTTCATCGGCCCAGATTTGCCGGTTCTCGGTGCTGAACGACATCCATTTCAATGACGAGCGTTATACAAAACTGGCTTCCGGGATAGATTTGGATGCCACGGATTTCCTGCTGCTGAACGGGGACATCGTTTCCTATACGGAAAACATCGACTCGGTGGCTAAACACTGCATCGTGCCCATCGCCGCTCAGGCGGCCCGGCTGCCGCTGATATACGCCCGTGGCAACCACGAAGGCCGCGGACGCGACTTCGCAAAATTCTATGGCCTGTTCCCCACTCCCACCGGAGAGTTCTGGCACTCATTCCGGCAGGGACCGGCCGCGTTTATCGTGCTGGATGCCGGCGAAGACAAGCCGGACAAGAGCCACGAGTACGGAGGACAGGCCGATTATGACCCCTGGAGGCTTAAGGAGACCGAATGGCTCCGCGAGGCCGTGAAGGATCCCGCATTCGTTTCCGCGCCGATGAAGATCTGCCTCATCCATGTGCCGACGATTAATTTGAAGGACAGCTGGTATTCGCAGGTGTGGATCACCGAAAACTGGGGGCCGATACTGGCCGATGCCGGAATCGACCTGATGATAAGCGCCCATCACCACAAATGGATCTGCTCACCGGAAGGGGCCGACGGGAAAGCCTATCCCGTGCTTGTGAACAGCAACATGGAACGGATGGACGTGGTGGTTACTCCGGACAGTATCTCAGTATCCACCTATGACGTAGATGGTGCGCTGGTGCACCAGTGGGCGAAGTAGGTTTTATTTCCTGTAGAAGTCTTTTGTGACGATGGGCTTCCCCTCCGAATCCAGAAGGGGGGTGAGGCCGCCGCCGTATCCGCGGCACACATACAGGTAGTTCACGCCCGTTTCCTTGTCAATGATAACAACTGCGTCCGTGAGAAGATTCAGTCCTTCTCTTTCGGTGATGTCGAATCTGTCTTTTGCCATAGGTGATTAGTATTTTTATGCAAAGCTAACAAATAGTTTCCATTTCCGAGTTATTCGGCAGCATTTGGAATTGTCGGGGCAGGTTGTTATCTTTGTCAAAACCGCATGAGTATGAGCCATATCCATGTTATTCGCGGCACGGTTGCACTGCTTGTTCTGGCGGCCCTGTTCCATGGGATTCCCGCCAGGGCCCAGTATGGCAAATATCTGGAGGCCATTTACGATGCGCGCAGCGTCCAACTAGACGATGGGAAGGTGCCATACCACAGCGTTGGCGCTGCACTGTCCTATTGTCCGGACTTGTTCTATCCATGGCCCGTGTACATTCAAACGGGTGTCAACACTCTTTTCTCAATCAAGCGGGAAGGGGCGAATACCCCGGCGAACTACCGTTTCGAGATTCCACTGGAGCTTACCGTGCAGTGGGATCCATCACCGTTTTTTACCATTGGCCCGTTCGTGGGAGCTTATGGGGCGCTGAATCTACTTGTCGCCCCGGAAGACCCAAGCCGTTTCAACACCTGGCAGTACGGCTTAATGGCGGGATTGAGCATCTATCCCAGCTACTTTCATATCCATGTGGGGTATTATCACGACATGGTTCCTTTCAACAAAAACGGCACGGGGCTGGACGGCATCCGTGTTGGTATAGGTATGATTCTGTAATGAAACGTTTAGCTATAATTCTGGTGGCATTGGTGGCTCTTGCCACTATTCCTGCAAAGGCGCAAAGCGCGCGTGAACAGCTCGAAACCATCTCCGGAAGTTCCATTGCCGCCACAAGGGCAGATAATGACGCATCGGCCCGTGGCCTTGCCGCCCGAGGCTGGGGAGCATACAGCGTCGAATCCTGGAAGGCCGACCGTCGCACCTCGTGGGAAAACCGCCGCGAAGCCCGCAACTGGATCCGCCGCGAAAGGCGTGAAGCCCGCGCCAACCGCCGCCGCTATCACCTCAAGGACTACACCCCGATGAAGGAGAAGAGGTGAGGTACTCTCTCCGAGATTTCGAACAGACTATTGCAAATTACGGGTAAAAATCTTTATCTTTGCATATGAGGCTGTTTTCGCTGTTTCTTGCTCTTATTCTGTCTTTCCTGTCGGAAGGAACTCCTTGCGACAGTCTATCATCGCAGCCATGGCAGGATGTCTGTTGCGAGTATGTAGACGACGTGGAAGAGGAGGCCGTCATCCGCACGGAAACACACAGCCAGAAACAAATAAGAGAAATACCGCAATCGGTTTCTTATGGCCGCTTACGTGAATACGACTGTTTCACATCGGCTCTTTTCAATCATCTTTGTCTTGAAAGGCAGTGGCTTGTATGCCGCAGATTACGGCTTTAGTGGATTTGATATCTTCCCCGGAATCAATCAAATCACTAAAACAAGCAAATTACAACAAGATGAAAACTATATTAAACCTTTTTGTGGCATTTGCCACCATTTTCGCATCCGAAACACTTGTATCCTGCCAGGAAAAAATAGTCAATAGCGATGCCCTTCCTACAGTTGCCCAAAACTTCATCCGCGAATACTTCCCGGATTCTTCGATATCGTACGTAAAGAAAGACCGTGAATTGATGAAAACCACCTATGAAGCAAGGCTTCAGGACGGCACTGAGATCGACTTCAATTCCAAGGGAGAATGGGACAGCGTGGATTGCAATACTAAGGCCTTGCCGGCCGCTCTTGTTCCGGAGGCCATTGCAAAATATGTCGAGAGCAGTTTCCCCGGACAAATTATTGTCAAAATCGACAAAGAGTACTATGGATTTGAGATCGAACTCGCAAACGATCTGGATCTGAGATTCGACAAAAACGGCAAGTTCTTGAGCCTCGATAAATAACCGAATCAGAACGGGTCTGATTTTCAATGTGTCTATATCGACGGCAGCCCTTTCCACTCTTCGGCATTTTCGTATAATGTCACGTCTGACACGAAGTGAGAGTGAACGCCCGGGTATTTCGTAGGAGCAGCAACCCAAACGAGATCTCACTATTGTGAATGATGAGGCAAGAGAGATGTTCACTGAGGCTCTTCGTGAAATTGAGACCGAGATATCTGAAGCGGAATGTTTGAGGGATGGAATAAAGGAGCAATTGAGTGAGTTGATATAGAGAAAGAGCCCAAGGGGCCACCGCACATACTCTCTCTCCGAGATTTCGTCGGGCCTGACGGCCCTCCGACATCTCGCCCGCCTGCGGCGGGCTTTGCAAAAAGAACGAAAAATCGCGCTCAAGCACAGGCTTGGCGCGACCTTTCGTTCTTTTTGCGGAGAGAGCGAGATTCGAACTC
>JAEEUZ010000055.1 GCA_016290725.1 Bacteroidales bacterium
GGAGCGAACGGTCTACCTGAGGACCTCCGCGCCAGAAAATTGCCTCTCCGCCCGGGCCTTCCGAGGGAAGCGGACACTCCAGTTCCAGTAGGGAGAAATCCTCGCCGGACACTTTTGCAATGGCGGCCTCATTGCTCCTGCGATGATTAAACAGCAAAAGATAAGTATAATCCGCAATTTTAAGATTATCGTCGAAGATCGAGTAATTTAATATCGGTTCCCACTCTTCCAGAAGCGGCACTTCGAGCGGCCCTCCGTGGAGCCTTTCCACATAAGCACCGGTGGAGTCTCCATGCGGCTCCATAGCGCTGAAAAGGATAACCTCGTCCTTGGAAATGTTCAGCAGATACGGGAATGTCCAGCCGGGCTCAAGATCCTTTACCGGCTCGAATCCTCCGCCAGGTGAGTAAATCTCCACGCCGTCCGGCTCGTGCCAGTTCCCTGCAATCATTATCCTGCCGTCCTTGAGTTCCAGGGCCGATGCCTGAGTGCGCTTCCTGCTCATTATGCCGATGGGAGAAAAGCCGTGCGTGGACGGATCATAAATCTCAGCGCCCCGGCTCTGGCCGATGCCGAACGCCTCCGCGTTACCGCCGGCAAGGAACAGCCGCCCGTCTTTCAGCAGGGTGATGGCACCTCCGTCGTGCGGCCATGTCATAGGAATGCTGTGCCAGGAGCCGTTTTTGTAATACTCCGCCGTTTCCAGGGGCTTGAAGCCCGTGGTGTGGCCGCCGAACACCGCAACCTCCCCATCAAAAACGACAGTGCGGTGATTTCCTCTGGGTGCATTGAGTGAAGGTAACTTTTCAAAGGCCATCTTGTGAAAAGTATGGTCTTGAGCAGCCGCACCTATAGAACAAAGGCCGGCAAGAAAGAGTATGACAAGTCGTTTATGCATACACTTATGCAAATGTATCAGTCAAGACTATTCGTCTTGTCCCCATTCATAGAAACAGGTGTTACAAAAATAATAAAAAATTGTAACAGAGGATTATGCGCGAAGCCACGAGATGCTGTCGGGGCCTTCGTTGAAGAGGAGGTCCACGACGGAGAGGCCGGGGATGAAGCCGCAGCGGGAGGAGAAGAGCTGGTAGTAGGGGCGATCAAGGCCGAGGTCGTGGAGGACGGTGTCCGGCTTTTTTGGGTCGATGCGTTCGCGCCAGTCGTCATCGGCCTTAAAGGTGGCAGGTGCTTCGGTGGTCGGTGGCGCAAAATCGGTCGTGGGGATAAGTTCGGCGGCGATTCCACATCGGCCTAAAAGATAACCCGTCAAAGAAGAATTCAGTTCCCACAAAGTCGCAGGTCGCGCCTCAAACAGCGCCAGTAGTTCATCCCGGTAATACTCGTAGAACGCGGAGGTATAATATGCGGTGTCCAGGGCTCGGAACGTTTTCTCCACCCAGGGCAGAGAATAATCCACCCGCACATCGGTGATAAGCCGCGCGCCGTCGTGCAAAATCGGCACCTGAAGCATCTCTACGCCGCCGGGAGCTAATATGTAGCACCGGTTGCGGTAGCTCTGCTTGCGGTAGCTCTCGCAGGCTTCCAGGTACACCCGGGAAGGCGAAACCCTGTCCGTAGACAGGGTCATGCCGCTTGCCAGAAGTGCGAAATATTGCACAGGAGGCAGATATGCCGTTGATAAAATCACTTGGCTATCCTGGGCTTGGGGATGATGCCGCGCTTACTCTTGCGGATGAAATTCAAGATGGTGTCCCTTTCCGGAGTGGCCGGGAAGTTGGCCTCGATGTAGGCCATGGCATCCGTGATGTTCATGCCCTTGAAATAGAGCGTCTCGTAGATGTTCTTGATATTGTCTATCTGTTCGGCGGTGAAGCCGCGGCGTGAAAGGCCCACGTGGTTCACACCTTCGAAGCAGAGGGGATCGCGGTCGCAAAGCACGTACGGAGGCACATCCTTAGCCACTTTTGCTCCGCCGCCCACCATTGCATGAGTGCCGATGCGCGAGAACTGGTGCGCCTTGGAGGTGCCGCCCATAATGGCCCAGTCTTCCACGTCCGTTTCTCCGGCAATGCCAACATAGCTCACGAGGATGCAGTGGTTGCCAACGCAGCAGTCGTGCGCCACGTGCACGTATGACATAATAAGAGTATCGTTGCCGATTCTTGTCACGCCCTTGCCGCTGGCCTTGGTGCCGCGGTTGATGGTGGCGCATTCGCGGATGTTCACCCTGTCGCCGATCTCAACCCAGCTTTCTTCGCCCTCGAACTTCAGGTCCTGGGGGATTGCGCCGATAACAGCTCCGGGGAAAACGGTGCAGTCGCGGCCCATCTTCACATAGGAGAAAATGGTGGCGTGGGGCAGGATTTTGCAGCCGTCGCCAATCTGGACATTGTCGTCGATGAAGGCGTAGGGGCCAACTTCTACATTTTCGCCCAGAATTGCGTTCGGGCTCACGGTTGCAAGGGGATGAATCTTACTCATAACAGTGCACGAAGGGCTTTTGCAGCCTTGGTATTAATGGTATGGCCGGGTTTGTAGGCCGTGATTTTTGCGTTGAGGTAACCTCCGGCAAGACGCATGTCGCCAATGAGGTCCAGCATTTTGTGACGCCCGCATTCATCCGGGAAGTGCAGCTGGAGGTTATTCAGATAGCCTTCTTCCGTGATGCTTAGCCCCGGCATGTTGAACAGCATGGAAAGGGATTCCAGCTGGTCCGGAGTTACCGGATTTTCCACGATTACGATAGCATTGTCCACATCTCCGCCCTTTATAAGGTTGTTGCGGAAAAGGTATTCAATCTCGTGGAAGAACACGAAGGTGCGGCATACTCCGATTTCATGCGCATAGTCGCAACTCTCGTCCCAATGTGCCTTCTGCACGCCCAGGATCTTGGAATTGAAGTCTACGGTAAGGTCCAGCGAAGGGGCCTTGGCGGGCTCTATCCTGATCCATGAACCGGTTCTCTTGTCCTTGATTTCCAGAGACTGGGGAATGTCGATGTATTTCCGGGGAACTTCCTGGTCCACCGTGCCGTCCTTTAGGATAGCGTCGATATAAGGCTTTGCGCTGCCGTCCAGAATGGGCACCTCGATGTTGTCCATTTCGATGAGGGCATTGTCCACGCCCAGACCGGTGAGGGCCGACATTATATGCTCGATGGTAACAACCACGGCCTCGTCGTGCGAAATGGTGGTGCTGCGGGCGGTGTTGGTGACATTTTCCGCGATTGCCTCGATGAGGGGCTTGCTGCGAAGGTCCTTGCGACGGAACACGATACCGTGGTCCGCAGGAGCGGGCATTAGCTTAAGATGAGCGTAAGTACCTGTATGAAGCCCTTTTCCGGAAAAATAATAAGCTTTCTTCAGTGTATGCTGGGTTGCGTGCATTCGCAGTGCGTTTTCAAAAAGTGCGCAAAGATAGTGATTAAAATCGAACTCGCCAAACTTACTCAGCCCCGCTCATCTTGAATTTTGCGTATGCCCTCATGTATTG
This sequence comes from Bacteroidales bacterium, assembly GCA_016290725.1. Taxonomy (GTDB): domain Bacteria; phylum Bacteroidota; class Bacteroidia; order Bacteroidales; family UBA932; genus Cryptobacteroides. The sequence goes on from JAEEUZ010000055.1 coordinate 3,457, forward strand.
TTTGATAGGCATTGAAGGCGAACCCAGAAGTACCTGCCCCTCCTTCTTTATATTGCCGATGATGCCGCACTGGGCTCCCACCGTGGTGTGATCGGCTATGGTGATATGACCGGCAATTCCAACCTGGCCGCCGAAGATGCAGTTCTTGCCGATGACGGTAGACCCGGCCACCCCGCACATCGCAGCCATCACCGTATTGTCTCCGATAACGACGTTGTGTGCGATATGGCAGAGGTTGTCCAGTTTCACCCCGTTGCCGATGATGGTAGACTCCATCTGGGCCTTGTCGATGGTGCAGTTCGCCCCGATCTCCACATTATTGCCGATGACGACGTTCCCCATATGCTCGATCTTCTCCCACGTGCCGTCCTCCTTGGGAACGTTCCCGAATCCGTCCGAGCCGATCACGCAGCCCGCATGCAGGATCACATTGTCCCCGATAATCATCCCCGGATAAATGCGCACTCCGGGATAGAAGATGCAGTTTTTGCCGATTTTGCAGTCGTCGCCGATATATACGTTCTCGTAGATAACCGTCCCGTCGCCGACGCTGGTGTGATGCCCCACGTAGGAGAAATCTCCCAGATAAACCTTCTTGCCGAACTTTGTGGTGAGGGACCAGCGTGCTCTTAAACTGCGGTGGCAGCGCGCCTTTTTCTTCTTGTCCGCCACATACTTGAGCAGTTCCGCCACGGCCGCATACGAATTGTCCACCCTCACCATGGTGGGGGTAACCGCCTGTTTGGGCTCGAAATCCTTGTTCACCAGAAGGATGCTCGCCTTGCTGGTGTATACGTACTCCTCGTACTTGGGATTTGCGAAGAAACTGATGCTCCCGGGTTTTCCGTGCTCGATCTTCGCGAATTTTGTGGCCACTGCATTTTCGTCTCCGTCAACTGTTCCGCGGAGTATCTGTGCGAGTTGTTTTGCGCTTAATTCCATATTATATGGGGTCTATTCTGTAAATCTTTTTTGTGGCGGGGCCAACCTTAACTTTCTTGTCGATGCAGTATCCGGCGATCGCCAGGATGTGCGACGGCTCCTTGGGGTCCCTCACCAGCGGAATCATGTGCTTGAGGTCCACCGGAACGTGATGATCCGTGAACCAGTCCTGCAGTTTTTTCTTCCCCGGCGCCCCCAGCGGCCTTATCCAGTCGCCCTCCTGCCAGAAACTAAATACCGGCACCGCCCCAATCTTGCACGCATCCATGATCAAATGTCCCGGCTCCTGCTGGACATTATTGCCTGCGGTCCATTCTTCTTCAACAACAATGAACTCAGTGGAGGCGGGGACAAAACTTTTTCGACATTTTTTTTGAGAAAAAGTTTTAGTCCCCCCGGAACGGTCGAGTTCATGCGCTTCGCAGAAGCGCTCTTCTCCCCACGCCTCGCTGAAGCGTTCCATGTCGCGGTTCAGCGTGCGGATGAACGACGGGTTGATCTCCCGGAACACCGGGAACACCTGGTTGCGGATTTTGTTGCGTTTGTAGCCGTTTTCGAGGTTTGTGCTGTCTTCCCGCCAGGGGAGGGAATGCTCGCGGGCAAAATCGGCAATCTCTTCCCTTGTCATGCCCAGAAGAGGCCTCCGGAGGGGGATGTGCGAGTACTCCGGATCCGGCAGGAATCCATCCTCTTTCATGCCAATGATGCCTTTGGGCCCTGTCCCGCGAAGAAGGTTCAGAATCAGCGTTTCCGCATTATCCTGGGCGTTGTGCGCCACGAGCACCGCCTCGTAGCCGTGCTCGGAGGCAAGCTGCCCGAACCAGCGGTAGCGAAGCACCCGCGCCGCCATCTCTATGCTGATGCCCTTTTCTGTGGAATAAGCCTTTGTGTCAAAGGCTTTTACGTGAAGAAGGATGCCGTATTTTGAGCAGTAGTCCCTCACTAGGGCTTCATCCTGGTCGCTCTCCTGCCCACGCAGCTGAAAGTTGCAGTGAGCGGCCGCAAAAGGCCCGTCTTCTGCAAGGCGGACCTTTTCCAGAAGGCACATCGAATCGATGCCCCCGCTAACTGCAACCAGAACCATTACTTCTTCCCAGCGATAGTGTAGGTGAAGCCGAACTCAAGGAATTCGCGGAACTGGATACCCTTTCCTTTCTGGCCGTTGCCTTTTTCCAGAACCACCAGAGGATCGTAAATCATGTTGGTGGAAACGGTGAGGGCGAAGAACTTGGCCATCTTCCAGAACACCTTGTTGTCCCAGTTGATACGGGGTTCCACCTTGGGGGTGAGATAGTTGTAGAACATGGCGAGCTGGGTGGTGTAGGTGAGATTCTCGTTCACCACGAAGTTCGCATCGGCCTTTAACTGGGCACCGAATTCATAGCGCACCGGTTTGTAAACCTTGGGATCTGCGGTGTCGTCTACCACCGGCATGGTGTAGGTGGGACGAAGTGCCTCTTCATTCACTATCACCACGCCGCCGGTGAGGGGAGCGATGTTCAGCGAGAACCAAGGCTTGGGCGTCCACAGAAGACCGAGACCGAGGTTGATGTAGGCAGGGGAGAAGAGGCCCGACTTGAGGTCTCTCGCGGCCAGCCAGTCTTCCTTGGTGGGCTCGGTGGCAAGGCCGGTGGGAGTTCCGTAGTTGTAGTTGTTGTCGAACTGGGTACGGAAGTCGAAGTTGGCGGAATAGCTCAGGTGCTGGATGGGAGTTTCAAAACCCCATTTGGATTCCAGGTAGATCCTGTCCTTGTTCTTCTGGAGGATGGGTTTATCGGCAGAATACAGGAAGCCGTAGTCCATCTGCAGACGGTTGTTCCAGATCATTTTGCCCTTGGCGTAGTTTGCGTTGGCGTCTACCCCTGCTGCGAGGGTGTAGTTGTTGTAGCCGCCGGCTGCCCACTGCGAAAGGAATGTCTGGCCGAAGTTGATGTTGTTCTGGAGCGACAGTGTCCAATATGTGGGCTTGGGCTCCGGTGCGGGTGCTTCCGCGCCTTCTTCAAGGGCTGCGGCAACTTCCGCTCCAACCTCAGTGGTGGTGGGCTCCTGGGCGTATGCGGCTGCCGCAAATCCCAGGGCTGCTATGAGTAAGAACAGTTTTTTCATTGTATCTCTGGATTAATATGATCTTGCAAAAATAACTCTCTGGTGGGAAGGCTTGCCGGAATACACGCACTTGCCTTCTTCCTTGCACACAAACGTGTCCACAGGGATGCAGCGGATGGTTGCCTTGGTTTCTTCCTGAATGCGGGCCTCCGTTTCCGCGGTGCCGTCCCAGTGGCAGAGCAGAAGGCCGCCCTTCTCGATCTCTTCCTTGAACTCGTCCCAACTGTCTACCTTGCGGATCTGGCTCTCACGGAATGCGACAGCCTTGTTGTATATATTCTTCTGGATATCGTCCAGCAGGCCGATGATGCGGTCTTCCAGACCCTCCAGGGGTTCAGAGATCTTCTCCAGAGTGTCCCTGCGGGCAACTTCCACGGTGCCGTTCGCGATGTCCCTCGGGCCCATCGCAAGGCGTACGGGAACGCCCTTGAGCTCCCATTCGGCGAACTTGAAGCCGGGACGGAGGGTGTCGCGGTCATCTACCTCCACGGTGTGACCCCTGGCCTCCAGATTCTTCTTAAGCTCGTACATCTTGTCCAGCACGGCGTTACGCTCTTCCTCGCTCTTGTAGATGGGAACCATCACGACCTGAATGGGCGCCAGGGCGGGAGGGAGCACAAGGCCGTAATCGTCTCCGTGGGCCATGATGAGAGCGCCCATAAGACGAGTGGAAACGCCCCAGGACGATGCCCAAACGTAGTCCAGCTTGCCTTCCTTATTGGTGAACTGAACGTCGAAGCTCTTGGCGAAGTTCTGTCCAAGGAAGTGCGACGTGCCTGCCTGCAGGGCCTTTCCGTCCTGCATCAGGGCCTCGATGGTGAGGGTGTCGAGCGCACCGGCGAAACGCTCTCCCGGGCTCTTGTGCCCAACGACCACGGGAAGTGCCATAACCTCGCGGGCGAACTTGGCATACACGTTCACCATGCGCTCCGCTTCCTCATAAGCTTCCTCCGCCGTTGCATGCGCCGTGTGGCCTTCCTGCCACAGGAATTCCGCCGTTCTGAGGAACAGGCGCGTGCGCATTTCCCAGCGCACCACGTTGCACCACTGGTTGCAAAGCACGGGGAGATCCCTCCACGAGTGGATCCAGTTCTTGTATGTGTTCCAGATAATTGTTTCCGATGTGGGACGCACAACCAGTTCCTCTTCCAGTTTTGCGCTGGGATCCACAACCACGCCGGGACCGTTGGGATTGGTCATGAGGCGGTGGTGGGTTACCACGGCGCATTCTTTCGCAAAGCCTTCAACATGCTCCGCCTCGCGGCTGAGGAAGGATTTGGGGATGAAGAGGGGGAAGTATGCGTTCTTCACGCCGGTTTCCTTGAACATCCCGTCCAGGATGTGCTGCATCTTTTCCCAAATTGCGTATCCGTAGGGTTTTATGACCATACATCCTCGCACCGCCGACTGCTCCGCCAGGTCTGCCTTTACGACAAGGTCGTTGTACCACTGGGAGTAGTTGTCTGAGCGGGAGGTTACCTCTTTTGCCATATCTTTTTTGCTTTTTTGCGTATTAGTCGTTAAATTGCATCGGTTTTTAATAAACCGGGTACGATAATTGTTATTAGTGAAGGGAAATCCGGGTTTCCCGGCACAAAGATACTTAAAAAATATTTAAATAGGAGGAGAGAACATGAAAAAGCAGACAGCTTGCTTATTTGCAGCGTTGCTGGTTGCCGCATCCTGCGGCAGCAGCGCCCGTTTTTCCGCGACCTCCCAAAGGTTTCAGGACCCGGTCTATTCCACTCCTGCTACCTTGAGGCCTGCCACCGCCCCCGCAGCGGACGAGGTGGACCAGCTTGTGGATCTTACCCATGAATCGCCTGTGTATATCCTTGGCAGCGGGAACGACACCATAGTCGTCCCTGCCGGCACAGTGGCAAAGATTGCGGTTGATCAGGACACCCAGTCAACCACAATCAACGTGTACAACAACACAGACTCGTATGCGTGGAACTATTCCCGCTATTACACACCATGGTACCTCAGCGGCTACTACGATCCCTGGTATTACAGCTCCTGGCCGTCATACTATTCGTGGTATTACCCCTATGGGTATTACTATCCCTATCGTTATGGCTGGGGCTACACTTCGTGGTATTACGATCCGTGGTACTACGATTCGTGGTATTATGATCCCTGGTATTACGGCCACCATCACTGGTACCACAGCCACTACGGCTACTATAGCTATTACAGCCATCCCTGGTACCACCATCACCACTATGGAGGCTATTATGGCCATTATCACGGCCCCAACTGGACAAACGGCCGTTACGGTGAATCCCTTTCCAATCACTCCACCGGCACATTGTCGCGTGGCGGCAGGGTAGAAGGAGGAGTTCAGGCCGGTGGCGCGGGTACTTCCCGTAACAACGTAGCCAGGGCGGCCGGCAGCGGCACAACTCGCGCCAGCAGCGCCACAAGCAGCGTTCGCGGAGGCTCTTCGATGACCCGCGTGAACCGCACGGCAGGTTCCGTAACATCCGGTAGCACCCGCAGGGCTGGCGGCACAACCGCACGCGGAAGCTCTTCAGGCCGCAGCGGCGTTTCCAGCGGCGCAGCCCGCAGTGGAAGTAACACCGGCCGCAGCAGCGGATACTATGGTGGCAGCTCCAGCGGTCGCAGCAGTGGTACAACCACCGGCCGCAGCAGTTATTCCGGCAGTTCAACAGGCCGTTCTTCCTACAGCGGCAGTTCCAGCTATCGCAGCAGCGGCAGTTCAACCGGCCGCAGCAGCTCCGGCAGCTCCAGCTATCGCAGTTCCGGCAGCTCCAATTACCGCAGTGCAGGTGGCTCGTCCCGCAGCAGCAGTTCATCTTCCGGTCGTAGCAGCTACTCAGGCGGCGGCTCGTCCGTACGCTCCTCGGGCAGTTACTCCGGCGGCTCCAGCCGTTCCTCTTACAGCGGCAGCTCATCCCGCAGCAGCGGCAGCAGCTATTCCGGCGGTTCCCGCTCAAGCGGCAGCAGTTATGGCGGCAGCTCGCATTCTTCCGGCGGTTCCTCGCATTCCAGCGGTGGCGGCGGCGGTTCGCACAGCAGCGGTGGCGGCGGTGGTGGCCGCAGGTAATAATCGACCTTATAATTGTTATTTGATATGAAAAGATTTGTGGCAGCCCTTATGCTCATCGGGGGAACGGCAGTTTCCCTGGGAGCCCAGACAATGTGGGATGCGTATAACTTCTCACAGAACAACTACTATGGAACTGCCCGCTCGGTGGCCCTTGGCAACGCCATGACCGCTGTTGGAGGGGACCTGGGATCAATTGAATTCAACCCCGCCGGAGCGGCAGTAACCACATATTCGCAGTTCGTGCTCACCCCTGCGATCACCGTTTCCACAACAAGCACGATGGGACAGTGCATGGCCGGTAGCAGCAGCCCGTACTGCTTCCAGAACGAGGAAGTGGCCAACCGCACAAGGTTCAAGATGCCCAACTTCGGCCTCATGCTGAACGTGGACACCGGCCGCAGCCGCGGCATCCGTAACTGGACCTTCGGCTTCCTCGGCCATGCAACCCAGAACTACCAGAACAGCATCCTTGCAAGCGGTATCAACGACGATACCACCCTTGCCGGAGCCCTGGCCGCCGAAGCCGCGGGTATGCCTCAGGACAACCTTAAGGCCGGCTGGTGGGACGATGTGGATCCTCTCCCTTCATGGCGCTCCATGGCGGCGTACAAGGCCGGCATCATCGACACATATAATGGTCTCGATTCTGATTATATCGGTGTGACGGAGAGGCTTCTTACGGATGGCGGAATCCAGCTCACAGACAGGATCAACCAGGAATATGGCGCCCGTCGCAGCGGCAACAAGTACGACCTTGTGACAAACTTCGCCTTCAATGTGTCGGACCGCTTCTTCTTCGGTGCCAACATGGGCGTGATGTGCCTCAGCTACACAAGTGAAGAGTATTGGCTGGAACAGGCCAGGGATCCTTCCCGCTTTGTCCTGGAATATGCGGATGGCTCATCGGCCAACTTCGATTATCTGAGAATGCGCTACTCCTATGATGCAAGCGGCGGCGGTATCTATGCAAAGGCCGGTTTCCTGTGGAGAGTCTTCGGAGGCCTCCGTCTTGCGGCCGCAATCCAGACACCCACCCTGTACGGCATCACGGAGCGTTACGCCACCGATGCAAAGACGGTGTTCCAGCAGTCGGATTTCAACAACAGCGCCCAAACGCCTCAGGGCGAATGGTCTTATGACCTTGTGAGCCCCTGGTCGTACAATGTGGGTATTGCCTATACCCTTGGCGCAATGGCTCTCCTGAGTGTGGACTATGAAAGCTGCGACTACAGCTCCATGAGGTTCCGTTCCTATGATTACGACTTCAGCGGCGTAAACGCAGACATTGCGAATAATTATGGCAGAAGGCATAACCTGAGGGCCGGCGTGGAGGTTCGCGTGCTTCCTGAACTTGCAGTTCGCGGCGGTTACACTTATTCCACGCATCCCCAGCTGAACTACATCAACGGAGACCACAGTTCCTATTCCGTGGGCCTTGGCTACAGCTCCAACGGTTCCTTCTTTGCAGATCTGGCCGTTCGCGTGCAGACTCTCCCCGAGGAGCACCTGAACATCTATGCCGATTATGCATACGACGGATCCGGTAATCTGGTGTTCCCTTCACCTACCGTGAACATCAACACCAATCTCGTCGACGCCTTGGTAACAGTTGGCTGGAGGTTCTAATCCTTCCTATAATAAATAATGAAAGCCGGTTCAAACGAACCGGCTTTCATTATGATTGTTTTCGAGAGGATTACTCTGCGGGTTTCTCGGGCTCTGCAGGTTTCTCGGGCTCTGCGGGAGCAGCGGGTGCTGCGGGAGCCGGTGCAGGTGCTGCCTCGGCTGCTGCTGCGGCAGCTTTCTTCTCCTTGCTCTTCTTGCCAAGGAACCAGATGAGACCGCCTACGATTGCCAGCAGCAGGATTGCTGTGAGAGGCCTGTAGAACAGCCATGCGATAGCGATGACGATGATGCCCCATGCGAAGGCAAGAGCGCCGGCTACCAGACCGGTACCAAGGGATGCGATGTTGGAGAGGGCAGGGATAACCTTCAGGAGCTTCACAAGGATGTCGAAGATGTTCTTGAAGCCCATGTACAGGAGGATGATGCCAAGGATACGGAGAACCCAGCAGAGCATCTTGTTGTTAGCCTTCTCGGTTGCGAACATTTCTTCCATGGAAACGGTGCCTTCGGTGAGAACCAGGAGAGTTTTGCCGTTCTTTGCGGTGTACTGCTCGAAGGTGTTTCCGTTAACCTTTGCAAGGATGGAAACGTCGCCTTCTGCGGGAACGTAGTTGAAGGTGATGCGAACGTCACCGACCTCGGGCACGTTGGCGTCTTTACCAAGGTATACGACGTTGCCGGCTACGTGAACATAGCCTTCTGCAATATTGGCCTTCCTTACCTTGAGAACCTGCTGGTTGTAGGTGGCTACCACCTTGGGATCAAGCTCTACGTTCAGGGGCTTGGAATCGCTGATCTGGGAGATCAGGCCATCGGGGAACACGTATGCGCCGAAGGACACATTGTCGGCCGACCAGCTGTCGCTGTCGATGTCGGAGACGGTGGTGTTGTCGATGTTACGGTACTCGGGATCCTCGAAGGTGCTGGAGTCCTGCTTGAAGAGGCGCCACTCCTTGCTGTAGGTGTAGGTGGTGATGGTCTCTTCGCCGCCGCCCACTTTGTCGTGGGTTTCGGTCTGCTGGTGCTCTACCCACTGATAGTACTCTACGCTGCGGCTGAGCCTTACAGCATTGAGGCTGATGCCGAATGCGCCGTCGGTGAGGACATCGTCGGTCTTGTAGGCGCCGGAGGCGTGTACCATCTGGCCGTTAAGTTCGGCGTTGACGGTGTTGATGTCGCCAAGTTCGACACATTCTTTCTGTGCCTGCTTGAGCATCTTGGTGGTTTTCACGGTACGTCCCTCGTTCCAGAACAGGAGGATGGTGGCCAGAATGACCATGACGAAACCGGAACCTACGTTGCTGCCGCTCTTCTTAAGACGCTGGCCGTAGGAGGTTGTAGTAACTTTTTGATACGCCATAAAATAAGATTTAGATGATTAGTGAAATATGTTAGATAGTAATTGAAAATTGTTCTATTTCCTTTACAAGGGTGTCGATGATGCCCATCTTGCAGTCGTACAGGGCATCCGAAATGTCTACCTTATAATAATGGGGGTTTATAAGACGCCTTTCCGCAGGGGAGAAGCTTGCGAGGTTTGCATCGAAGAAAGCCTTCTTTTCCAGCAGGGTATGGGCGGGCGCAACGCGCTGTCCTTTTTCGATTACGGGAATCTGCAGAGGACGCGCCTCGTACTGCCCGGCCTTGAAAGAGAGGCTCTTGTAGTGGTCATACTCATCCCGCACGGTGATATCCTTGCCGGCGGCGATGTCCTTGTCCAGGGCATCCCCGCGGAGGCAGGTGACATCTGCCTTGTTAATGCCTCCGACGCTGATTCTCCAGGTGATCTGGAAGCCGGGGTTGATGAGCTTTATTTTGTCTTCAGAGCGCTTGAGCACGGGTTTGTCATCTATCTGTACCAGTTTGTACACGTTGCCGAAGCAGGGAGCTTCCTTGCTGGTGGCGATGGCGTCGCCCACACCATAACTGTCTATGCGGGCGCCTTGGCGCTCCAGATCCGTGATTAGGTACTCGTCAAGGCTGTTCGTTGCGAAAATTTTGCAGCCGGTGAGACCGGCGGCGTCCAGCTTCTCCCTGACCTTTATTGAGAGGTATGCAAGGTCTCCGCTGTCCAGGCGGATGCCGTAGCCGTAGGGATAATCATTGCCGATGCCGCAGTCCCGGAAAGCCCTAATTGCGTTGAGCACACCGCAGCGGAGGGTATCGTACGTGTCGATGAGGAGGATGATATTCTCTCCCTTATGCGTGCGGATATAGTCGCAGAAGGCTTCGTATTCTCCCTGTACGGTGGAGCCGTATGAGGTTACGAAACTGTGCGCCATGGTTCCCGTGGAAGGGACTCCGTTCATGGCGCCGGTGAGGATATTGGAGGTGCTTGCGCAGCCCGCGATGATTGCGGCCTTTGCCCCGTATGTGGCAGCCCAGGGGCCGTGTGCCCGGCGGGAGCCGAACTCGCTAACGGGATGCGAAGTGGAGCGGCACACCCTGGATGCCTTTGTGGCAACCGCCATCTGGTGGTTCAGGATGCACAGCATGGGGGTTTCAAGCACCTGGGCCTCGATGAGGGGGGCGACTACGGTTACTATCGGCTGGGTGGGGAACGCTATTTCTCCTTCGCGCATCGCATATACCTGCCCGGTGAACTTCATCGTGGAGAGGTACTTGCGGAACTGAGCGTATTCCGGCCCGGGGAGGAACTTCTCGTAGAACTCTTCGCTCTCCGTGCCCAGCTTCTGTACCATCTCGATTACCTCTTCCGTACCGCTTACCACGGCCCAGTTGTTGTTTTCCGGGGCTTTGCGGTAGAAAAGGTTGAATACCGCAGTCTTGCGGTACATACCTGTTTCCAGGTACGACTTTCCCATCGTGTATTGGTACTTG
>JAEEUZ010000216.1 GCA_016290725.1 Bacteroidales bacterium
GCCGGGGGCATCATCGAGGTGGCGAAGGCGCTTTGGACGGCCAGGGAGAAGCTGGATTACGGGAAGCTGCTCTCTTATGCCAAGCAGTTTGACAGCCAGGTGGTGATTAAGCGCCTGGGGTATCTGCTGGACAAACTGGGGATTGAAACGGACATTATCGACCAGCTTCGCGGCCTGAGGAGCGCTGCGGTCTCGCCGTTGGATACGGAAGTGCCGAACGAGGGGAAGATTTCCACGAAGTGGAGCATCCGCCAGAATGTTGACTTTGAAACGATCATTAACGCGATAAACAATTGATTCTATGATACGGCCTGCTGAAATTCAGAAAAAAGCGAACAAGGAGAGGGTGCGGGACACCCAGATTGAGAAGGATTACATCCTGACTTGGATTCTCACCGGCGTGGCGGCGAATGAGGTGCTGTCCAAGGCGCTGGCGTTCAAGGGTGGCACGGTGCTCAAGAAGTTCTACTTCAAGGACTACCGTTATTCGGAAGATCTCGATTTCACGCTGGTAGATGACAACATATCCAACGAGGCCATCCAGGATGCGTTCAAGGTAGTGTTCCAGTATGTCCGTGAGGAAGCCAATATCCCGCTTGCAATGGAGGATTTCGGCATCCACGAGACCGGGAACATCAATTTCTATATTACCTATGTGGGACCGCTGGGCGGCGTGGGTGCGAACAAGCGCGTGAAAGTTGACATCTCCAGGACGGAGAAGCTCTGCTTCAAGCTTGAGAACCGGCCGATGTTTGAGTCGTACACCGACCAGGAGGATTGCATGGTCCAGTGTTACTCCCTGGATGAGGTGATGACGGAGAAGATGCGTTCACTCCTGTCCAGAACCCAGCCGCGTGACTACTATGACCTTTGGTACTTGTCGGAAGAGGAAGGGATGGAAATGGCCGACCACCGCTATGAGTTTGAGGTGAAGGCCCGCCACAAGGGGCTTGATCCGGATTCCCTGCAGGAGAAACTGGAGGGAAAGGTGGCGGTGTTCAGGTCCCGCTGGGAGAGTTCCATGAAGGACCAGATTGCCGAGCTTCCTCCCTTCGATCAGGTTCACCGTGAACTGGGGAAGCATTTCCGGGCACTGTTCAAGTAGTCCTGTCACAAACTGGCAAGATATGCGCAGATGCCATCGACATGAAGGTCAACAAGCGATTGTTGGCCTTCTTTGCTGAGAAGGAAGTCGCAGTCGTTGTAAGAATCCATAAAGAAGTTCTCGGTCAACACAGCTGGGGCCGTGGTATGGCGTAGAATGTAAAAATTCTCCTCGATATCTGGATCTCCGTCGGCATAATCTGTGCGCAGCCGTTTTCCGGGGAGAGACGCCTGGGCTGCCTCGTACAGACAATTGGCCAAGGAATCCGCCTTGGTGTTACCCCTTGACGTGTAGGCGCACCAGCCGGTGGCGTCGTACCAGCGGTCGCCGTGGCCGGCGGCGTTGGCATGGATGGAGATGACGATGACGTTGTTCTTGCCGAGCCGGCGGCACCAGGCGTTCACGCGGCGGCAGCGCACGGGCAGGGAGATGTCCCTTTCCTCCGGGACAAGGAGTTCGGCGTCGAGGCCGAGGGAGAGGAGGCGGCCCACGATGCGGGATGGTTTATCAACTTCGCGGGCTTCACTTTTCTCCTACTCTAGGTTGTCTTAAAAAGATTTGCGAAGGTCCGACGGATTGGCTATCTTCGTAAACCTTAATATGTGAGCTATGAGGGAGTATATGATATATTGTGACGAGTCGCTGTCGAAGGGTACGTATTATTCGCACTTCTACGGCGGTGTGCTCGTGAAGAGCAAGGATTTCTACCGGGTGAATACAGCATTGGAGGAAATGAAGACGCAGCTGAACCTGTTCGGAGAAATCAAGTGGACGAAAGTAACGGCTCCCTATTTGGAGAAATATAAGCAGATGATGGACGTGTTCTTCGGCTTTGTAAAAGACAAGAAACTGAAGATGCGGGTGATGTTCCAGGAAACCTCCCAGATTGTTCCCGGTCACGGGACGGCCCTGCAGTACCACCTTTTGTATTACCAGTTCATTAAGCACGCCTTTGGCCTGGCCTATCACAAGAACAATCCCTCACGCCCCACCAAAATCAAGCTGTTCTTTGACGAGATTCCGGATACGCGCTCCCAGAACGACGATTTCAAGGCTCATCTGAACTACCTTCAGGAACTCTCGATCTTCCACAATTCCAAGATTGTCCTGAAGCCCTGGGACATCTCTGAGATTGATTCCCACAAGCACCCTATTCAGCAGTGCATGGACATTGTCCTTGGGGCGATGGCCTTCCATATGAACAAGATGCATCTGGCAACTCCAGATGGCGGCCAGGGTACTCCGGGCAAGAAGACCCAGGCCAAGGAGGAACTGTTTCAGCATATCCTGGGCCTTATCAAAGAGGCCAACGGAGACCCGGACTTTGACATATACGAAAACACCCGGCCGGAGACTGGCCGTGGCCGCTGGAGAGTGCCATACCGCCATTGGAAGTTCGTTCCCGCAGAGTTCCGGGAGAAGAAGGCATAAAAAAAGAAAAGCTCCACCAACACTACTAACCCCTCAAGTAGGAACTTAAGACTTCATGTTGCGCAGGTCTTTTCTTGTTGGTGCAAAGATATGCACTTTTTTTTGATTAACCAAACATTCCAAAAGATTTGCGAAGGTCGCACGGATTGGTTATTTTTGTATGATTGATAATAAACTGTATCAAAAATGCCTGATTTTAAATATGCACCCATGTTTCAGTTGGGTAAGGATACC
>JAEEUZ010000217.1 GCA_016290725.1 Bacteroidales bacterium
AATTCACGAACCTCGCCACCAATACCCGTATGCGTTTCGAGATTGTCAGCCCCCACGAGATGGACCTGGAGGCCGGCAAGATTTCGCTGAAATCGCCCATCGGCGCCGCCCTGATGGGGAAAAAGGTAGGCGAAATCGCCGAAGCTCAGACTCCTTCAGGGCTACTGCGCCTGAGAATCGATGCGTTACTGTAGATATGTAGCACCAGGTACTCCGAGCGCGTGCCGATGCGGATTTTCGGCCCCCAGATGCCCAGGCCGGAGCTGATGTAATACTGCGTGTTACCTTTCTGATAAGGTCCCCAGGACTTCTCGAAGATGGCGTCGGTTATCCACGATATTGGCCAGGCCTGTCCGCGGTGCGTATGGCCGCTGAACTGGAAGTCTATCCCGGCATCCTGTGCTTCTTCCAGGTGGGAAGGCTGATGGTCCAGCAGCAGGGAGAACCCTTTCAGAGAATCAGCAAAGTCACGGAGGGCCGCCCTGTCAGGATTGCTGCGGTCGTCCCGGCCGATGATATCTATCCCCTTGAAATGTGCCACAGAGTCCTTCAGAAGCGTGATGCCGGCATCGGCAAGGAACTGCTCGGATTCTTCTGAACCGGCAATGTATTCGTGGTTGCCCAGGACCGCATAGGCGGGGGCTTCCAGGCGGCGGAATTCATGGGCATAATTCCCGTCGAAGAGCGGCTTGGTCTGGATGTCCACGATGTCTCCGGCGAAGAGAACGAGGTCTGGATGCTCGGCGTTGATCATATCCACCCACCGGGCCAGTTCGGCCTTGCGGTTGCTGTAGCCGATGTGCAAGTCGCTGGCCAAGACCACTTTGATATGCTGCTGCTCCAGGGGCTTTTGCGTCTGGACGGTGAGTTCCTCGCGGTACTTATTATTATAATGGATGCCGCCGTCTATCATCACCGCAGCCACGATGCCGATGATGGACAGCAATCCGGTAAGGCTGTCATTGATGTATGCCTTGGGAAGTATCTTGCAGAGCACGGCGATATCGGCCAGTACGAAAGCGATGCCCAGATAGGCAAACGCAATGAGCCACGGCCAGCCTACTTCATATAGAGCCACTACGGCGGAATAGGAGAGTCTGTTCCTGAGGAACATACTGGAAAAAGCCGCCACCATCCAAAGCAGAAACAAGCCAGCCACAAGGCATTTGGCCAAACGGCCGCCCGGCGTAATCCGCCCCAAATGCCAGGTGACATAACCCACCAGGCCGAAGAATACCAATACTATTAAAAAGAATCCTGCTCTCATTACTTTGCCAGGTAAGACAGAATATCGTCCCAGACTTCCTGGTGACGGGTCTCGTTGTGAATCTCGTGCCGCATCCCGGGATACAGTTTCAAAGTAACTTCCTTGTATCCGCGGTCTTTCATAAGCTGAACCGCTTTTCCAAGGGCTTTATCATCCACCCGACAAGGATCCAGTTCGCCCGAAATGAAGTGCACGGGAAGCTCCGGATGATGCGTTTTTCCCACGTTGGTATAGCAGTCCTTCATCAGTAACAGCAGGTTCAGGAAACCATCGGCCGTAAAGACATACTGACACAGCGGATCGGAATGGTATGCCTTAAGAATATCCGGGTCTGAGCATACCCATGCGGCAGGCCAGCCTTCATCTTTGAAGGGTTTGTTGTATGCGCCAAAGGACATCGTCTGCATAATCTGGGGCCGATAATGCCAGCCCTTAATGCGGCCGATGAGCTTGCTCATCAGGATACCGCCGCCTCTGGCGGGGTTGTCGGAAGGACAGCCGCAGACAATGAGGCAGTCGATGAGGTCGTCATAACGCTTTGCGTAAGAGCGCACCACCATGGAACCCATGCTGTGGCCGAAAAGGGTGAGCGGAACGCCCGGCCACTTGGCCTTAGCCCATTCCGTCACGGCCTTGGTGTCTTTTACCATGGCAAGCCAACCATCCTTGCCCATATAGCCTAGGTCATCTTCCGACTTGACCGATGCTCCATGGCCACGATGGTCATTGCACACCACAGCAAAGCCATTTTTGACCAGGAATTCCATCAAGGGAATATACCTTTCCTTATGCTCGCACATACCGTGCGCAATCTGCACGATGCCCTTGGGCGCATCGGCAGGGGAGTCATACAAAAGGCTCAGTTGGAGCCCGTCTACCGGAGAAAGGAGAATATCAGTTTTCATATACCGTGATTTTAATCATTCGCTTGGCCACTTCATTACATTCAATTCATACGGCTAATATAGCAAAAATCTCTGTATCTTTGCGTTGACAATAATTTGTAAATGAAGAAATATGTGGGTTAAACCGTGGAATATGAAGGAGGGATTCCTCATGGGGGGAGGTCTTCTTATTACCGGCTTGCTGCTGCAAGTGGTTTTAGGCCCCATACGATGGGAGTTCTTTGCCTGGCCGGTCAATCTGATAGTGCTCCTTCTGCTGCTGGCCGCCGTGGGCGTGATGTATGCGCTGCGACGGAAAGTCTATGCTTTCGAATGGATGATGCACACGGGAGCGGCCGTGCCTTGCCTGGTGTATGCTGGCTCGCTTACCGTCCTGATGGGCCTGCTGCCGCAGGTGCGGGAGGGCGGAACGCCCTGGCTGAGCCAGATGCTGCGCTTTTGGCCTTTCGTCCTTGTCTGGACGTGGATGGTGGTGATATCGGCCCTGGCGGCACTGAATCATCTGCTTCGCTGGAAAGTGAAGGAGATTCCGTTCGTCCTGCTCCACTTGGGCGTGGTTTGGAGCGTTGTTTCGGCCACCTTAGGGTATGCCGAT
>JAEEUZ010000218.1 GCA_016290725.1 Bacteroidales bacterium
GGTGATGCGCACATATCACTGGTCGCGGGGGGATTATGCCCGCACCAAGGTTATTGTGCCGGACAGCGCCCATGGAACCAATCCCGCCTCGGCTGCAGTATGCGGCCTGGAGGTGGTGGAAGTGAAGTCGCTGGAGAACGGCCGCATCGACGTGGAGGCTTTGAAAGGCCTCCTGGGCCCGGATATCGCCGGCATCATGATGACCAATCCGAATACTCTCGGTTTGTTCGAAACCCAGATCGCGGAGATTGCCTCGCTGGTTCACGGCTGCGGCGGCCTTCTGTATTATGACGGAGCGAACATGAACCCCCTGATGGGCGTAGTGCGTCCCGGCGACATGGGCTTCGACATCATGCACCTTAACCTGCACAAGACCTTCTCCACACCCCATGGCGGAGGCGGCCCCGGCAGCGGCCCCGTTGGTGTTGCGGAGCATCTCCGTCCTTGCCTTAAGGAACTGAAGGTTTCCGGTTTCAACGGCAACTTCGGGGTGATTTTGCGCGCATGTGCGTATATACTCATGCTTGGCAAGGAGAACCTTCGCAAGGTGGGCGAGTACTCGGTCCTGAGCGCCAATTATATAAAGGAATGCCTCAAAGACGTGTACAAACTCCCCATCGAGGGCGTTTGCAAGCACGAATTCGTGTTCGACGGGTTGGTGAACGACGGTGCCCGCGAGGGCGCTGCAGGAGCCACCACGCTGGACGTTGCGAAGCGCCTTCTGGACTTTGGCTTCCACGCACCCACAATCTACTTCCCGCTCCTTTTCCATCAGGCCCTGATGATAGAGCCCACGGAAACGGAAAGCAAGGAAACGATAGACGCGTTTATCGACGTGATGCGTGTGATCGCCTCCGAAGCCGCGGCAGATCCCGCTCTGCTGCACGATGCTCCGCATTGCGCTCCTATCTCGCGCCCGGACGAAACCACGGCGGCACGTAATCCTGTTCTGAAATGGCAAGACTCATTATCATAGGGGCCGGCCCCGGCGGGTATGAAACCGCCGTGGAGGCCGCTGCAAAAGGGTTGGAAGTAACCCTCGTTACCGACGGGCCGCTTGGCGGAACCTGCCTTAACGAGGGTTGCATCCCCACCAAAGCACTTTGCCGCGCCGCGGCTCTTCACGACGACATCCTGCGTGCCGGCGAGTTCGGCATTCATGCCTCTCTGGAAGGGGTGGATTTCCCTGCCGTAATGGCCAGCAAGGATGCGGTGGTGGAGCAGCTCCGCGGCGGAATCGGCATGCTGCTGAAGAAGGTTTGCGTGGTTGAAGGCCGTGCTTCTCTCGTGGATGCCCACACCGTGGAAGTCGCCGGTACTCGCTATGAGGCGGACAATATCATCCTTGCCACCGGCTCGGTCTCTGCCAGTCTGCCAATCGAGGGAGCGGATCTTTGCATCACTTCCAAGGAGGCGCTGGAGTTCACCTCCGTGCCGCCAACCATGGTGGTGATCGGTGGGGGAGTCATAGGCCTGGAACTGGCCTCGATTTACTGCAGTTTCGGCTGTGACATTACCGTTGTGGAATTCTGCAAAAACATCCTGCCCCGCTTCGATGACGATATCTCCAAACGGCTGAAACAGAGCCTGGTAAAGCGTGGCATTAAAATCGAGACTTCAGCTCAGGTGCAGGCCGTTCGGAAGGCTCCGGGCGGCGGGTATTCCGTGAGTTATCTTCAGAAAGACAAGGAATGCTCGGTAGAGGGTTCGGTTGTTCTCATGGCAGTTGGCCGCAGGCCCAATACGGACTCTCTGAACCTCGCAGACCTTGGCATCGAGTTCGGCCGCAGGGGAGTGGCGGTTAACGCTTACATGCAAACCAACGTCCCTTCGGTTTATGCGATAGGAGATCTCGTGGGCGGCATGATGCTGGCCCACGCGGCCACCTTCCACGGCAAACGCGCCCTGAATCACATCCTGGCCGGCCAGCCCTCATCCGGCGAGGTAGACGGCATCGACCTGTCACTTGTTCCCGCCGCGGTCTTCACCGTTCCTGAAGCCGGCTGTGTGGGCCTCACCGAAGCCGAATGCGAAGGCCGCGAGATACGTGTCCTGAAGTCGTTCTTCCGCGCCAACGGCAAAGCCATCGCCCTGGGAGAACCGGACGGCTTCTGCAAGATGATCGTAGACGCCTCCACAGAGCGCATCCTTGGCTGCCACATGTTCGGCGCCGAAAGCTCCATCCTCATCCAGGAAGTATCGGCCCTGATGTCGGTAGGGGCTACTCTCACGCAGTTCCGCTCCATTATCCATGCCCATCCCACCCTCTCCGAGGTGCTGCAGTCGCTCGCTTAGCTCAAGGGCGTAAAATGGAACTCGCTGTGTGTCAGTGATTTATAAAAAGTTAATGTGGCATTTTGCCACATTAACTTTTTTGTAGTTCGCCCAGCACGAACGCAGTCTAACGGGTGTAAGTCCCCAAACCGCCCTGATAGTGGGAAGGTTACAGCCAAAGGCAAGGGTGTCCTCCGCGAGGTGGAATCTGAAGGAAGCCGGCGGCAAACGGTTGGCCCGATGTACAAGAACTTGGTAAAAGGCTGGCAGGCAGGGGTAATGCTGCTACAGAAGCAAAAGCCCGATAACTATCTGAAATGCCGACAGTAAACCAAGCGGGTATAAACCGGAAAGAGTGCGTCCATAACTGGGGAGGTCTCGCAGGCGAGGCTTCAAAAAAAAAGAAGTCGAGCAGTAACAACGAACTGCGAGAAGTCAGCCGAGGTCAT
>JAEEUZ010000056.1 GCA_016290725.1 Bacteroidales bacterium
TGTTCGCGATCATCATGTGTTCGCCGAACAGCTGGGTGATGGTCTTGATGTTCGGGGTTTCGCCGCAACCTGCGCAGGCGCCGGAGAACTCAAACAGAGGCTGTGCGAACTGGCTGTTCTTCATGTTGGCCTTCTTGTCCACATACTCCGTGTAGCCCACCTTCTTGTTAAGATAGTCGAAGTTGGCCTGCTCGGCGGTATCGTCGATGTAAGGAACCATCGACAGAGCCTTTTCGGGCTTGGCAAGGCAAACATCCACGCAGTTGCCGCAACCGGTGCAGTCGTCAACAGACACTGCGAGGGCGTACTTGTATTCCTTGAGGTTGGCCTTGCCCTGAGCGAGCTTGACTCCTGTGGGAACCTTTGCGGCCTGCTCCTCGGTGAGGAGGAACGGGCGGATTGCAGCGTGAGGGCAAACGAATGCGCAGTTGTTACACTGGATACACTTCTCGGGATCCCATGTGGGAACGTTCACGGCTACGCCGCGCTTCTCATAGGCAGCGGTGCCTGCGGGCATGGTACCAGCGGCATAAGGCATAAAAGCGCTTACGGGGAGGGTGTCGCCGGCCTGGGAGTTCACGATATCGGCAATGTCCTTGACGAATGCCGGAGCCAGACGGTCCTTGTTGGGATTCTCGAACTTGGCGGAGATTTCTGCCCACTCGGCGGGAACCTTGATTTCGGTGTATTCACCGCCACGGTCCACGGCTGCGTAATTCATGTTCACCACGCTTTCGCCCTTCTTGCCGTAAGACTTCACGATAGCGTCCTTCATGTATTTCACTGCATCCTCGTAAGGGATGATGCCGGTGATCTTAAAGAATGCGCTCTGGAGGATGGTGTTGGTACGTCCGCCAAGGCCGATTTCAGCGGCGATCTTGGTAGCGTTAATAATGAACACACGCACGTGCTTGCGGCCGATGACAGCCTTCACGTTGTCCGGGATGTTCTTGATCGTCTCTTCCTCGTCCCAGAGGGAGTTCAGCAGGAGGGTACCGCCTTCCTTGATGCCCTTCAGCACATCGTACTTCTTAAGATATGAAGGAACGTGGCAGGCCACGAAGTCCGGAGTGTTCACCAGGTAAGGAGCCTTGATGGGCTGCTTGCCGAAACGCAGGTGCGAGCAGGTGTAACCGCCGGATTTCTTGGAATCGTAGTCGAAATATGCCTGGCTGTAGAGATCCGTATGTGTTCCGATGATCTTGATGGTGTTCTTGTTTGCACCCACGGTACCGTCGGAACCGAGGCCGTAGAATTTGCACTCAGTGGTGCCGGGCTTCACGATAGAAACTTCGCTCTTGATGGGAAGGCTCTTGAAGGTAACATCGTCCACTATGCCGATGGTGAAATCCGCCTTGGGCTCCTTGGCGTCGAGATTGTCGAATACTGCGACGATCTGTGCGGGAGTGGTGTCCTTCGAGGAGAGACCGTATCGGCCGCCGATGATGAGGACGTTGTCCTTGCCCTGGAACATTGTCTTGACATCCTGGAAGAGGGGCTCGCCAAGTGCTCCGGGTTCCTTCGTGCGGTCCAGAACCGCGATGCGGCGGACGCTCTTAGGAAGCACTGCGAAGAAATACTTCTCGCTGAAAGGCCTGTACAGATGTACGGAAACAAGACCGTACTTGCGGCCGCGGGATGCCAGATAGTCGATGGTTTCCTTGATTGTCTCGGTTACCGAACCCATTGCCACGATGATGTTCTCCGCGGTGGGATCGCCGTAGTACTCGAAGGGACGATAGCTGCGGCCGGTGAGCTCGGAAATCTCACCCATGTAGCGGGCAACGATGTCCGGAACTGCATCATAGTACTGGTTGCGGGTTTCCACCGCCTGGAAATACACGTCGCCGTTCTGGGCGGTACCGCGTGTCACAGGAGCGTCCGGGTTGAGGGCGCGCTCGCGGAAACGGGCCAGTGCCTTCTCCGAGACCATTTCCTTGAGTTTCTCCTCAGGAAGAGCCTCGATCTTCTGGATTTCGTGGGATGTACGGAAACCGTCGAAGAAGTGGAGGAAAGGAATGCTGCTCTTGATTGTGGACAGATGTGCAACCGCAGCGATGTCCTGGGCTTCCTGCACGGAACCGGAGGCGATCATCGCGAAACCGGTCTGGCGGCAGGCCATCACGTCCTGATGGTCACCGAATATCGAAAGGGCGTGGCTTGCGAGGGCACGTGCGCTCACATGGAACACTGTAGGGAGCATCTCGCCGGCGATCTTGTACATGTTGGGGATCATCAGCAGAAGGCCCTGCGAAGCGGTGAAGGTAGAGGTGAGGGCACCTCCCTGGAGTGAGCCGTGAACGGCGCCTGCGGCACCGGCCTCCGACTGCATCTCCGTCACTTTCACGGTTTCGCCCCAAAGGTTTTTCTTACCGTGGGCGGCCCACTCGTCAATGTTCTCCGCCATTGTGGAGGACGGCGTGATGGGATAGATGGCGGCATGCTCGCTGAACAGATACGCAATGTTCGAAGCGGCGTAGTTACCATCGCAAGTGATGAATTTCTTTTCTGCCATAATGATAGTTTAGTGTTGTTTGTATTAAAGAGTATTATTGAATTCCTTCTATTGTCATCTCGAGCGTAGTCGAGAGATCTCCAAGACTCCTCTTCACAAGCCCCTGCAGCACAGTTCCGGGGCCGAGCTCCACAAAGTGGGTTGCACCGCCCATCGACACCATATTGCGGACGCTCTGAGTCCAGCGCACGGGCGAAGTGAGCTGCTTCAGGAGATTGTCCTTGAGCTGCTCCGGATCCGTGGAAGGCAGCGCCGTCACGTTCTGGTATACCGGGCATTTGGGTGTGTGGAATGTTGTTTTGCCGATGGCCTCTGCCAGAGCCTCACGCGCAGGCTCCATGAGCGGCGAATGGAACGCCCCGCTAACGGGCAGCACCAGTGCGCGTTTTGCGCCGGCCGCCTTGAGTGCTTCACACGCACGCTGCACAGCCTCCAGCTCGCCGGAGATTACCACCTGGCCGTCGGAGTTGTAGTTGGCGGGGACAACCACGCCTTCCGTCTCCGCGCAAATCTTCTCGATCATGGAATCCTCCATGCCGATGATGGCAGCCATCGTTCCCGGCACGCTCTCGCAGCATTTCTGCATTGCCTCCGCGCGGGCGGCAACAAGCCTGAGCCCATCCTCGAACTCCAGGGCGCCGGCAGCAACCAGCGCCGACATCTCCCCCAGCGAATGCCCCGCCGTCATGTCCGGCGCATCAAGGCCGCTGCACAGGGCAAGGGCCACGCTATGAAGGAACACTGCCGGCTGGGTTACGCGGGTTGCCTTGAGGTCTTCCGCCGAGCCCTCGAACATTATGTCCTTGATGGGGAACCCGAGCACCTCCCCCGCCCGGTCCATAAGGGCCTTGGCGGAATCGCTGCTCTCATATAACTGCTTTCCCATTCCGGGGAACTGTGAACCCTGACCAGGGAAAATGTAGGCTTTAGGCATTAGTACGTTTTTAGCATACAAATATACTAAATTTCGGCTGAAAAGAGAATTTTTTCTTATATTTGCAATCCTTTTTCAGGACGCCCCTGTAGTTTAAAGGATAGAATAACGGATTCCGGTTCCGTTGGTCCCGGTTCGATTCCGAGCGGGGGTACCAGGGAAGCACTGCTACGGCGGTGCTTTCTTGTTTTTATGGGGAAGGGTTTGACTGTTCAATTGTTTCTGATTGAACGGAACAGGTACAGCACCGGGAATATTTCCAGTCGTCCGATGAGCATCTCAATCATTCCGGTTATCTTAAGAATAACAGGGAAGTCCGCGTAATTGGACATTGAACCCACATCGCCGAAACCCGGGCCGACATTGCCAATGCAGGCAATGGAAGCAGTGACGCCAGTTGTAAAATCTTGGCCGAAGGCAATATTGACAGCCGCGAAAACTACCATAAGGATGAGGTAGCAGAAAATGTAGCCGTAGGCGTCGCTTACCTGTTCTTCCGTACGTGCTCTGCCGTCCACCCGGACAGAGTAGATGCCGTTGGGGTCCACGGTCAGTTTCACTTTCCGGTAGATTCCCTTTGCAGCCAGGATTGCCCGGTCCACTTTGATGCCACCGGAGGTGGAGCCGGAACAACCGCAGATGAGTGAGCAAATAATCAGTACCGACATACTGAGCGGGGGCCAGAGCGTGGTATCCTGCGTAGCAAAGCCTGTCGTCGTCGATATGGATGCCACCTGGAAGGATGCGTCCCGGAGCGCCTGTTCAAAAGAGGTGTAATTTCCTCTGAACATCAGGTCGGTCGTGATGATGACGATGGCAATGCATACCAGGGTAAGGAAGACCTTTATGGTCTCGGACTTCCAGATGTAACGTGGCTTGCCTCTAAGTAAAGCCAGGAAGAGGATTCCGAAATGGACAGCAGCCGACAACATCGCGATGGTGAGGACTACCTCAGCAGCAGGATTGGCATAAAAGGCAATGCTGGTATTCCGGGTGCAGAATCCGCAGGTGCTGCAGGCGGACATTGCGTTCGTGGCGGCATCGAACCATCCCATTCCGGTGAGTCTGAGTGAAAAGACCGTAACGAGTGTCAGGGCGATATAGGTTATGAGCATCCGGTTGGCAAAACTTGCATTCTTCTCTCCTGCAAGAGACTCCTGCGCAACATTGGAAATCTCAGCTCCGGACAAAGTTGTTTTGTCAGACCTTCCGGTAAGCATAGAGAAGAGGGTTACGATGCCGATGCCCCCAACCCAGGCAGTGGAAATGCGCCACAGTTGAAGGCCGCGCGGGAGAGACTCGATATCATTCAAAATGGAAGCTCCGGTAGTCGTGAAACCGGATACGCTTTCGAATAATGCATTGATAGGCGTAAACTCCCTGCCGTAAAAGAGGAATGGCAGCATCCCGAAAAGACAAGAGAGCAGCCAGGCTCCCACTACGATGCAGTTTCCTTCTTTGAAGCCGAGTCTGTGCTGACCTTTACGGACAAAGATTAATGGGAAGAAACCGACCGTGGCGGTGAGGTAGGCCGAGAAAAGGAGCGGAGTGCGGCTTTCATCGCCAGTGCTGCAGCAGGCCACAATCCCGGACACGGCCATCAGCGCTGCTACCAGGAGCAACGAGACGCCGATATACCAGGTGATGACCCTCCAGTTCATAAATATTGATTTGACGGGGCAAAGATATTTCGCAAAATTCCATTTATCAATACAAAAATTTTTATCTTTGCATTGAAAATATCAATCAGAGGGAATAATATGACGCTTCAGCAACTGCGCTACATAATAGCCATTGACAAATATCGGCACTTTGGGAAAGCGGCCGATGCCTGTGGTCTTACTCAATCCACCTTGAGCCTGATGGTCAAAAAACTGGAAGAAGAACTGGACGTACGAATCTTTGACAGGGATGAGCATCCCGTATCTCCCACCGAAATTGGGCGGAAAGTCATAGACCGGGCCAAGGTGGTCCTTTATAACGTGGATCAGATAGCCGAAATGACCCGCTCGGAAAAGGAGATGCTCACCGGACCTCTGAAAATCGCCCTGATTTCAACGGTAGCGCCGGTACTCGTGCCCGGGCTTTTCAAGTACATCGGCGAGAATTATCCTACCATCACCCTTCAGACGGAAGAGATGCTCACCGATACCATCAAGGACAAGCTCAGGAAAGCCGAGGTGGATATGGGAATAATGTCGGGACCTGTAAGTGATATGGACCTGCTGGAGATTCCCCTTTACCACGAACGCTTTCTTGCCTATGTTTCATCAAAAAATCCCGCATATGCGCAGGAGAGTATCCGTATGGAAACCATTCTGGAGCAGCCAGTATGGATTATCCGCGACGGCCTGCGGCAACTGGATCCAGCGGAGCTCAAACCTGGTGAAATAACTTATGATCGCTTATTTGAAGGCGGACGTGTCGGTATCCTGATTCAAGTGGTTAATGACAATGGAGGCATTACCATCATCCCTGAAACCCATTCCAACTTCATATTGTACAGCCAACAGAACTGCCTTCGCCCCATTGTAGATCCAGTTCCGGGGCGGACCATATCCCTGGTCATCCGCTCCGACTACATTCACGAGGCAAAATTAAATGCAGTAGTAGATGCCGTTAGGCGAATCATACCGGGCACGTTACTGGAGAGTGTTATTAGAAAAGGAAGACTGTCTTTATAGAATCGGATTTATCGGCCTCTGCTAGGCACCAGAGGGCCGGCTTTTCTCATTGTACGTTTACCAGATATCCACTCAGAGTGACATCTGTGGCCATTTTACCGGATATCCGGCCAAGGACTGGAAGGATAACACAGTACTTCACCAAACTACAATAGCGAAAGACATACAAATCCAGGCCAATAAGACTTAAACCTTACTGGCCTTCAGACAAACGGTAACATTTTAATTCTGGATGGGACGAACAGCGTATTGCATAGTCCAAACGTCAACCATAAAATCTCGATTTCCATAACTGACGAACTTTAGGTCATACGCGTATTTTATATCACCAACACCCATATCACTCCTTTCGGTCGAGGACCAATAATTTCCGCCCGTGCTGCTCTGAGCGGCCAGAAATAAGAAACCGGCACTGCACTTGACAACACAACCAGGTTGGCCATGTACTGTCAGCCAAGTCCACGTGGCACCGTTGACCAATGTTTCTAACTGGTCTTTGCTCGGCAGCGTTACGCCCAAAGTATTGGCTTGATCAAATGTGTATTGCGTTCCGAGTTGCTCCGGCTTGGTGCAATTGTGGTTGCATGTGTACCATTTGCCATAGGAGCCGAATGCTTCCGAATCGCCGCTGCCGATGATACTGCCGAGTTCCACAGTAATGCCGCCGCCCACGCGAACCCACTTTCCTTTGTTGGGTATACCAGCGACCGCATATATGTTGCTTGCGGCAGGCAGTTTAATGGCATCGTGGCTGGAAATCGTCTTGCCAGTAACAAAATAATCGTGGCGCACAGTCTCGTCAAAATTGGTCTTAGAGAAATAATAACTGCCGGTATACGCATAGCTACTATTCAATTTCCCGGTGAAGATATAGCCCTTCGGATCGGTGCCATTATCATAGACATAACCCGGCATATCATTCATATACGTCCCGCTGGTTTCCCCGATGGTGCCGTCTGCAGAAATGTAATCCACACCCACTGGAATAACTGCATCCGTACCCAAAAGATAGGCCTCATCAACAGCATCAGCGTCCTCAACGAAGAACTGCACATAGTCGTCAGGAATCACCATATCGAAAGCTCCCGACACCTCGTTATCTACTACGGTATAAGGAAGCGTCGCAGTCAGATAGTAGGCGTAATACGTCTTGCTGAACACGAAATCCGTTCCGCTGGCATACACGGTTACATTGCTGCCAAAAGGAAGGAACACCGCTCGCATATTGCCCTTATCGCCATTCTTCAGCCCAAGTGCGCCAGGAGTGGGTGTTGCACCATTATACTCCATACTCAACCATTCAGAACCATTATACCTCATCTTCAGGTGCTTCGGCGCGGCCACATTGTCGAAGAAAACGAAAATGGCATCACCTGCTTCCCAGCCACTTTTCACAGCCTTGGTCATATCCGGATGATTCGCCGACAATTCAAATGAAATAGGCGTCGCTTCAACAACATCATTCTCGGGTTCATTAATAACCTCCTTTCCACAGGACACCAACACAGTCAGAGCAAACAGAATCAAATACTTCTTCATAGCATAGTCCTCCCTTACCACTCCTCTTCATTATTAAACCCATTGAACGTCGGAGCCCCATTCGTCTCCGTCGTAGTAGCGCACACTACGCTCTCCTGTGCTACATCGAACACCAAAGTCATCGGCGCCACATATTTATTTCTATTTTCTGAACCCATAGAATACCTCTCTTATTATCTTTTAACTTGCAAAGATACCTTTTTACGCAAAAGATATCAAGATAAATGAGTGTTTTTACTATCTTCGCACTATGGCAGACTATTACAGACACTTCAAAGGCGGCAAATATAAGCTCCTGGGTATTGCAAAGGATAGCGAGACTCAGGAAAAGATGGTCGTATATCAGGCTTTGTACGGTGAAGGAGAGATGTGGGTAAGGCCGGAGGAGATGTTTTTCGGCACCGTTGAAAGGGATGGTAAAGTGATGCCCAGGTTTACAAAGATATCCGAAGAAGAAGCGTATGAATAAGAGACAAAAATTTCAAGTGGCTCTGGGGATTCTGTTCGCCGTCCTCCTGGTTATCTGGGTGTTCCTCCCGGGTAATATTTACGCAAGGATTCTCGGGGTGATATCCAGTGCCTGTGGAATACTCAGTATGGTTCTTTCCTACAAAGCCGAAGAAAAGAACAAGAAGCCATAATACTGCACCGCAAAGTGCCAAAGGCGCAGCTCAATTACATAAAAAACTTTGTTTTTTCTCGTAATTGTTCTTAAATTTGTGTTATAATGAGTATTTTGTCCACAATATTAGCGCTGCTTTTGGCGATCAATCCGCAGAAAGACACTACGGAAGTGATCACCGATTTCCCTGTGCTGCACTTCAGGCTGGACAAGTATTCGTTCGACGACAACTATCTGGAAAATTTGTCGGCAATCGACTCAATTGCCTCAATCATAAACTATTACGGAGTAGACAATATCCGCTCCATCAAGATTACCGCATACGCTTCTCCGGAGGGTGTGAGGGAACACAACCTCCAGCTCAGCAAGCGCCGCGCCACCGCTCTCAGGAGGATTTGCCGCCGCGAACTGCCGGATGTGTTCGGCTTGATGTCGTTCCGCGCCGGAGGTGAATCCTGGACGCTTTTGAGGGAAAGAATCGTGGCGGATGAAAAAATTTCCGCCTATTCCAAGAAAAAAATTCTGCGTATTCTGGACAACCGGCACATTTCGGACGACACGCGCAAATGGCGTCTGGAAAACAAGCTCGGCCACGACGACGAAGTGGGCAATCTATACAAGTATCTGCTCCGCGAACACTACAAGTATCTGCGTTGCGGTATAACCGTGGCGGTCGTAGTGAAATCGTCCGCCGCTGGTCCGGCCGATTCCACCTCCTCTTCCTCATCCTCCCCCGGTTCTTCCCACATTCCTTCTGGCATGGAGCAACCGGGAGACACCACTGTCGACATTCAGGTCGTGGACACAACTTCGGCAATACAACCCGGAGACACCACCTCCGTAACACCGCCTGCCGATATTACCTCGAATATTCAGCCTGCCGATACCACCTCGCATATTCAGCCAGCCGACACCACCTCCGTGACCCCGCCTGCCGATACCACCGCCGGGATCCATATCGGCCCGTGCGTGGACGGTCCTCTTCAGCCCGTGACGGACTGGAAGCCGCGGAGGCCCATTATCGGCATCAGTACGAATCTTCCGTACGACATTACATATATCCCCCTCTATGGGCTCACCAGCGTGCCGTCATTGAGCGTGGAATACTATCCGGCGATGGGGAAATATTCTTTCGGGGCAGACCTTGATTATTCGCACTGGCTCCATCCGGACACACATCGCTACAACCAGATTCACAACCTCACCCTCTGGGGAAGGAGGTATTTCACAAGGGACGACGACCGCTTCAGGGGGGCATACCTCCTTGCAAACGTAAACGCCGTGCAGTACGGCCTTGGTTTCAATGCGAACAAGGGATACGAAGGCGAAGGCCTTGGCATCGGAGCCGGCGCCGGCTGGAAAGTGTACATCGGCCAGCGTTTCTACCTGGACATGGGCGGAACGCTGGGGCTGCTGTATTCCCGGTACGACCCTTATACCTGGGGCGGCGACGGCACGGGACGCTATTACTATGATTACACCGGAGACCCTGCTTCTTTCGTGACAAGACGCAAGAGGCTCGTGTGGTTCGGCCCCACCCGGGTTTTTATCTCGGTGGGATTCGATATTTACGGGAATAAGCGATGATGCGGAAAAGTGTCATATCGCTTGTGATAGTTACCGCCCTTCTTGCAGGCGGCTGCACCATCGAACCTCCCCTGTACCTGAGGACCCCAGTCAATACGGAACTTGTCCTTGCCACCAGGGTGGACATCCGGATAATGTGGCAGCCGGGCTGGGAGACAGTCTGGGGGTACAACTGGAACGAGGCAATATACGGCCAGCTCGGATACAGGCTTCCCGGCAGTATGAGGGTCCATATTTACGGCCACGACGCATCCGGCGCCCTCCAGTCTCATGTAACTCGCAATTTCGTGGGTGACAATACCATGCTCGATATCTACCCGGGCACGTATGATTTCCTCTTCCACAACAACGACTCCGAAGCCATCCGCTTCACCTCGGACGGGGAATACGGCGATGTCTGGGCCGATACCCGCGACATTTCCCGGGGCCTCCGGGAATCGTCGCCGGTTTATACCATGACCCAGAAATTGCGCGGGATGGACACGAAGGCCGATGAGATGGAAGAGGAACCCGTGTCGCTGCCGCCGGAAGACCTTTTCTCCGTGTATGTGCCAGACTATTTTGTCTCCGGGAACCTGGAAGATTATACATACGAGAATGGCCGGTATATCCTTAAGATTGAGCGCGAACTGTTACCGGCTACATATATTTACCTTTTCCAGGTTACCCTCCTGAACAACGACGGCCGGGTAGTTGGCAGCAGCGGAGGTGCGGCCGTTACCGGAATGGCCGGCGGGGCCAACCTTACTACCCGCGTGGCAGAAACGGAAACCGTATCTGTGCCGATGGATGTTTATTTCGACCGCAACACCGACATGATGGGCGCCAAGGTCTACAGCTTTGGAATTCCGGGCTGCAACGCCTACGACACCGAGAGCGTTGCGGCCGCACCGCAAGGCCAGCACTATTTTGTGCTTAACGTTTCTTATGTGAACGGCACCTACAAGAATATCCGCGTGGACGTTACCGACGAAGTGCGCGCCCTCCCGCTTGGCGGGGTAATACCCATAGAAATAGACGTAAACGACTTCCCGCCGGAAGGAGGATCGATCGGAGGAGGCGGATTCAACGCCCTTGTCGGAGACTGGGACGAGAAAACAGGAAGTACGACAATTTTGAATTAACATATTATAAACCAATTTATTAACCTTTTTAAATTTCATGCGTATGAAAAAAATTATGATTCTCGCAGCGGTTGCCATCGCAGCCGTAGCATGCAGCAGGACCTATGACATAGCTCCTGCTTCCGACCAGGCCATCGGCTTCAGCTCATGGACAGGTTATCTCACAAAGGCCATCAGCGATCCCCGTGTGGCCGGTACCAACACCTTTGGCGTAGGCGACAGCTTCGCCGTTTACGGTTACAAGGAGGCATCCTCTACCAAGACCACCGTTTTTGACGATGTCGCAGTTGAGATGACAGCCGCCGGTAATCCCGGCACTTGGACCTACAGCCCTCTCCGTTACTGGGACAGGAACGCCGACCAATATGTCTTCTTCGCTATCTCCCCTTCTGCAATCGGCACGGCTGCAACAGTGGCCCCCCAGACCGGTGAAATCACCAGCGCAAGCATCACCTTCGCGGGTAACAACAACGATATCCTCGTTGCCGACAAGGAGACTGTTGCTAACGCTGCTTTCGGCACCCAGGTGGTTCTGGACTTCAACCACATTGCATCCCTCGTGGACTTCAAAGTGGCCAAGGCTCCCAACCTGCACGATGCAACCGTTACCGTAACCGCTTTCACCCTTGCCAACATCAAGGCTACCGGTACCTTTGGCGTAAGCGATGCTTATAATGCAACAGTATATGGCGGTACCAACGGTCCTGTCGTTACCTGGAATTCCACGGCTACAGCATCTTATGTTCCCGCCAATGGCGTCACTTCCGTAACGCTTCCTCAGGTTATCGCAGAAGACGACGCATTCCCTGTTCCGGCAGAGCCTGCAGACGGCAAGTCCACAATGCTCATCAACAACCTGGTTGTAATGCCTCAGGTATTCACCGCTCCTGCGGATCCTGCAGTTACTACTGATGCAAACGCCCAGAAGCTTACCATCACCTACACAATCGAAGTTACAGGCGGCGGTACCAACGAGTACACTTCCACCCTTTGGCTCTCTGATTTCGATATCGTGAACGATACCGATCAGACCGACACCAAGGTTGCAAGCTGGGAAACCGGTAAGCACTACACCTTCTACATCACGCTCGATTCCACTCCTATCGTCTTCGGCGCCACCGTCAACGACTGGACAACCGGAACCGGCTATCACTATCTGCTGAACTAGTGTTAAAGATCAGCATCATACGCATTGCGGCGGCTATGGCGGGCGCCCTGCTCCTTGCAGGGTGCGCCGCCAGGCTAGACCCGGCGGAAACCGAAGCCCCCAAGGAGATAGGCTTCTCCGCCGGGTCCCCGCTGCTACGCGATGATGAACCCGGCACAAAGGGCGCTTACCCTGCCGGAACCAGTTTCGGCGTGTTTGCGTACAAAGGCACGTGGAGCAATAACCTCACTCCGGGGTTCATGTTCAACGTTGAAGTTGCCTACGACGGCACCTCGTACACTTATTCGCCCGTAAGGTTCTGGCCGGCAGTTACGGAAAAACTGAATTTCTGGGCCTACAGCCCGTATTCGGCTTCTCCAGTCCTTTACAAGGCCGGGTCAAACACGACGGAATTCACATCTGCAACCAAAGGCATTCCGGATATCCAGTATACCGCCGACGGCCATACGGACTTCATGGTATCATCGACCGTGAAAAACCAGACCAAAGACAGCAATTCCGGAGTGGTGGTTATGCCTTTCGACCATGCGTTGTCGCTTGTGGATGTAACCGTGAATAAGCAGGACCCGACATCGAAGTATACCGTAAAGCTAAAGTCAGTCCGTTTCGACGGAATCTACTCTACGGGAATACTGCGAAGTGCCGGATGGGCCGACTGGAGCGGTCCAAGGGGAAATCTTGTCATTTATGCCGATGATCCATCGGACCCCTCCGACGATATTACCCTTACCACATCGGCACAAGCGCTTGGGTCGGTTATTCCGCTCCCTCAGGAGCTGACCAACGCTGCCGCAAGGCTTCACGTAGAGTTCACCGTGTCCTATGCGGGCATCCTCCACGAGCGCACGACCGCCCGCGAGGTGCTTCTTTCCAATGTATTCGAGGCGGCATCGGCAAGGTGGGAAAAGGCAGGCCATTACAGCCTGGAACTCACCATCTCGCCCGACGATCCCATCGAATTCACGGTGAGCTGGAGCGACTGGGGCGACGTATTCAATTATCAGATCACGAGTTAGGATGACTCTGCGGAGTGAAATCATATCGGCATTGTTCCTTCTTACCGCGCTGCTCTGCGGCTGCGGGAAGGACGATTCCATGCGCGCCCCTGACAGGTGTGCACCGATATCTTTCTCCGCCGGCCTTACAACCCAGACCAAGGCTTACAAACCCGACGACCCCACCGTACTGCTTACGGTGGGCAACGAGGCCAGCATCTTCGGAACCCGTGTTAAAAACGACGTTTCGGAGCGCATATTCTCCAACCGTGCGCTCCACTGCGATGCGGTGCCGGATCCTCTGACTCCCGACAACCCGTACAGCAGCGTATGGAACTACTCTCCGCTGGAGTACTGGAAAGATGACGGCGACTATTTCTTCACCGCGGTTTTCCCTTATTCCGGCGAAGACGCCTGGATCGACGGCGATGCATTTTACCTGAATGTCCGTTACCAGACGGGCTCCAACCAGGATTTGATGGTAGCAAGGGCATATCGGGACGCGGCCGTAA
>JAEEUZ010000219.1 GCA_016290725.1 Bacteroidales bacterium
CTGCGCTTACATTGCAATGAAACTGTTGTAGTTAATTGCTGTTCTAATACCTGCCGACGAAGTCTGTCACCAGTTTGAAAACGGGCTCATAGCTGTCAAAAACGGCCGTCTCCCAATTGTCATAGACGGTATGGTAATACGGGAAGGCATCGCCGTTTTCGTTCTCCAGAAAGATGCAAGGTACGTGACGGACGGCGAAAGGATAGTGGTCGCTGTTGGCCGCCAGGGCACCGCGGTCCAAGGCCTTGAAGTATTGCTTCTCGCCGTTGATCTGCTCAAATAATGCATACCCGCGAAGCCCTTCGTCGCTGCATTCACAGTATTGGACGGGGTTGTTATCACCGATCATATCTATATTGAACAGGTACTTCACCTGAGACAACGGAACCACCGGATTTTCAGCATAATACTCTGAGCCGCGCAGATTGGCATCCTCACCGGAGAACGCAATGAAATACATGTCGTACGCCGGCTTATGGCGCGCATAGTGTGCAGCCAAGGTCACGATACAGGCGGTACCCGAGGCATTGTCGTTGGCTCCGGCGTAAAAAACCTTTCTGCCCAGGTTACCCAGATGATCGTAATGGGCCGTGAACACATAGCAGCTGTCGTGGCTCTCCCCTTCCACTTTCGCAATGACATTGAAGAGTCCGTAGTCTTTCAGGAAGCGGTTTTCTATGTTGACCCGAACGGATTTCACGCCTTCCACGGCCTCCGGGGTCATCCAGATGATCGGCTTGTCGATCACGTGATCGCCATAAGCCTTGTAGAACTTGATGGGCGACGTCCAGGTCTGGATAAGGCCCGCATTGGTGCACCCGCCTTCCGTTTGCAGTTTGGAAAACACCTCGCGGTGTCTGTACGCGAACCAAAAATCGCAGCAGACCAGACAATTCGCGTACTCGGGTTTTGCCAGGTCCGCGAAAAGGCGCTCCGGAGCGAAGTCCAGGGTATCCACGTGATAGACCTGGAACTCGCCGCACACCCCCGGAGAATACTCTCGCATAGCGAAATCCACACCCGCCGTGAGTTTCTTGCCATCCGCCCAGAGTTCCATCTTTCCGGGAAAGGTATTGATGTCGATGGCGAAAGGCTGGAGCGTGACCGCGTCGGCACCGGCTTTGATAAACTCCTTCTGCAGATACTTTCCTGCCTTGTTCGCGCCGCCCCTGGCGTAGCCGCGTCCTTGATACCTGGAAGAACTGAGTTCCTTCACGACCCGCTTGTAAAGCGTCAGGTCCTGCGCCTGCACCTGCACGGCACAGATTACGAACAGTATCCAAATCAACCTTTTCATATCGGCGAGATTCCTATGGGTTATAATACATTTCAATTCGGGAAGCCACCTCATCCGGGCGGTCTATCAAGAGTTGCCCGTGGTTCATTCCGGGGAAAACTTCAACCCGGGCATCGGGGCAGAGACTGACAAGGTACTTGGCCTGGGGCTTCGCGACGAATGCTTCTTTCGTGCCGTACCAATAGTGTATGTCGGCGCCGTAAATGGCAGACAACTTGTTGGTATATACATCCTTGTAGCCATCGCGGACGGCCTTCCCCTTTCCGTAAGGCCACACTTTTTTGCATTCTTCCAGCAGCACGTCGAAATAATGGGAATGAAACACCCATTTCCAGAACCCGGTCCAATGGTAACAGGTCCATACATTGGCACTCTGATAATAGCGCAAGGGATCCACGCTCCATTTCGGCAGCGGAAGCAGCGGAGCTGCATCCAGGATGGCGTGATCGATGACGATCTCATTCCGCTCCATCATACGCGACAGGATCTTCCCGCCCAGGGACAGGCCGTAAGCCACGTCAAGGTGTCCGCCCAGGTTCTCGCGGACATAGCGGATCGCCTGCCCTGCCTGGTCGTC
The DNA here is from genome assembly GCA_016290725.1 of Bacteroidales bacterium. Taxonomy (GTDB): domain Bacteria; phylum Bacteroidota; class Bacteroidia; order Bacteroidales; family UBA932; genus Cryptobacteroides. The sequence goes on from JAEEUZ010000219.1 coordinate 1,875, forward strand.
AACGGATGTAAAACGGGACTCCTGCCCGAGCAGGAAACCGTCGACTCCGGCCGCGACGATATGGAAGCGGCCTTCCAGCCGTTCGATCAGCGGCAGGAATATCTCATAGGAAACCCCCAGCCCGGGCAACAACAGCAGGCTGGGACGTTCAATCTCTCCGTAGGTCTTGAATGTCATCTTGTGCTTATGCCTCAGATCTTTCCGGCCATCCGGCGTCCGGCGTCGAAGGCTTTCTGCAGGTCTTCTTCCCAATGTGAATCACGCCATTCCCGCTTGGCTTCCTCGGAAAAACTGGCAAGTTCGTAGCGGTCGTAGTTCTTCACCTGGTAAGTATTATAGGCGACGATGCGCTCGGGCTTGCCCAGGGCGGCCGTGATGCAGTGCTCCATCGAACCATAACCATTGCTGTTGTTCCTGAACGGCGTGCCGTTCATGGTTTCAAACAACACCACGGGCATCCGTTTGGACGCCGTCAGGCTATAGTCATTGTAAGAGAGCCAGGGGAATGCGAGGCGCTCCAGGAACGTACGCATCTGCCCGCTTACATCGCCGAAGTAGATCGGCGAACCGAGTGCCAGCCCGTCGGCTAGGGCTATCTCTTCGAGGACAGGTGTCAAAGCATCCCGGAACCTGCAGATATTGGAGGCCTTGCCCTTGATCTTGCAAGCCATGCAGGACATGCATCCCTTGTAATCCAGGTCGTAAAGCCGGAAAGACTTTATCTCGATTTCCTTATCTACCGATTGGGCTCCTTCCGCAAATTTCCGGAGCATTTGGGCTGTGTTCATATTGCGACGGGGACCGCCGTCAATGATAATAATCTTTTTCATAAATCTTTTTT
>JAEEUZ010000220.1 GCA_016290725.1 Bacteroidales bacterium
CATTCCCTCGGCCTCAGAACCATCCACCTCGGCAACATCTGATTCTTGCTGCCTGCGCACTCCCTGCCCGCTGTCGCATTTCAATGAAAAGCACTAACTTTGTACCTATAACGAACAAACAGCGAAAAGAACTCCTGAAAGCCCGGCAAGGTGAGCTGGACGCGGTTCTCACCGAGTAATTGTAATTTGAACTCATATTATGACCAAACCTGATTGTCTTCTCATCATCGGCCTTTGTCTTGTCATCGGCGCGTGTGGTAATAGTAATCAATCTCCCGTGGAGAATACTTCCTTTGACAGCGTCACCGAAGCGCTTTCAAACGACGGAATTATTGACCTCAGCCGCCTCCAATGGACCAGGGAGCCGCAGTCCTTTGAAGTGAATGACGGCATCATTACCATCACCACGGCACCACATACCGATCTTTGGCAGCGGACCTACTATCATTTCCGCAACGACAATGCCCCTGTGCTTCAGATGAAGACCAGGGAGCAGTACTTTAGTTTTCTGGTAAAGACAGACTTCACCCAGAGCCATCAACGCTTTGACCAGTGCGGCGTTGTGATGTACCTGGACAGCGACAACTGGCTGAAAGGCTCTGTTGAATTTGAAAACGAGGAGTTCCAGCATTTGGGCAGTGTTTCCACCAACAACGGTTATTCTGACTGGGCCACTACGGCTATCCCCGCCAGTGTAAAGACTATGTGGTACCGTTTCTCCCGCAGGGCAGACGATTATTGCATCGAGTGTTCTCAGGATGGCGTGAACTTCAGCCAGATGCGTATCTGTCATATGTATGGCGGGGCCGATGAAATCAGTTTCGGCATCTATGCCTGTTCCCCCGAGGAGTCTTCGTTCACGGCAGTATTCTCGGATATGAAGATTACCGAATGTGCCTGGAAGGCCCACGACGGGCAGCAACCTGACCAAGAGAAATAGCAATTTAGTGTCTCATTACCCATAAGAACGCTTTTGCGGTGCGTTTGTCGGCATCCACAAAATGGTTACCCGGATTCCATTCCAAAGTGGTCTCAATGCCATCAGTACCAGCTAGAATATCGGCATACTCCCGGATGCAATCCTCAACCGTGGCCATGGTCTTGTTTCTGGACTTGTACTCTTTGTCTCCAAGGCTCAAGTATATCTTTCCGGCATTGGGCGAGTGAGCGTGAGCGAAATCCATCCAGCCGGGATACCAGACAGAGGGGGAGGCGGCTGCAATTCCTGAGAAAGAATGGCCTTCATACGCGCACCAAAGAGCGAAAAGAGCGGCAAGCGAATAGCCGCCAAGTATCTTTTCTGCGCCCTTGAGTGAGGGAAACAAAGCCTCCATTTCAGGAATCAATTCCTCCTCGATAAGCCTGCGTGTTTCGGGTGCGCCGTCGCCGAAGGGCTCTTTCCCGAAAACGGGTTCCGCTGTCCAAGGTGTCAGTTCGTTGTTCCAGTCTTCGATGATGAGCGTAGAGAGGGCAAACGGCCGATCGGTCCCGGCCTTCAGCGTTTCAATCTCCCTGTCCAGAAAATCCAGGTCGCGCAGATCCATCGGCTCAACGAGCAGCACCTCAGGTGCCTCGTCCGCAAAAACGAAGCACCGTTTCCCGGCTATTAATATCTCTTTCTTAATCATTCACGCTAATATAGCAAATAATTCCGCTCCGACCAACTCCCTGTCTGGACACTTCGCACCTGAACGGATGTCAATCCGAAGATTATCCGTATCTTTGCACTGCCATGAAAGTTGACTGTCATTGTCATATCCTTCCCGAGATTGATGACGGGTCCTGGTGCCTGGAGGTATCGGCCGATCTGGCGCATCGCCAAGTTGCCTGGGGCTTCGAGCGGGCCATCTGTACCTCGCACAGGACGTCTCTCTACCGGAATACGCCGGACATCGTGAACAGAGCCTGTGACCGGCTGCGGGAAGCTTTGGCTGTCAGGAATATCCCGTTGGAGCTGGTTCCCTCCATGGAGTATCGGCTTGTCCCGGAAACCTGGCCGGAGACGCTGGAAAAGGGATGGTTACTGCCCTGGGAAGGCCATCACATCCTCATCGAACTGCCCATCAGCGACGGAACCAAGGTGGGGGACATCGTCCCCGTAGACGAAGTCAAGCGCCTGCTGGATATGGGCTACGAACCCGTCCTGGCACACCCGGAGCGCTATATGTACCTTTCTATGAAGGAGTACATCGGCCTAAAGGACGCCGGCTGCCTGTTCCAGCGTAATGCAGGCTCCCTTGAGGGCCTCTATGGCCAGGCCGTCAGTGAAAGGACGGAGCTTATAATGAAAGCCGGCCTCTACAACATGGTAGGGACCGACCTTCACAACGAGCGCTATGCCATGTTCTTCGACCGCATCCACTTCCGGGCCGAAGAGTTTTAAGACGCCATAATTTATGGCCATATATCCATCGTGGAGGTAAGGGGTCTCATCGTGGGCCTTGAATGCCAGGGCCTTGGGGGCGTCGGAGTCCGCTGCCTGGAGCGCGGTCACGGTCAGTTGCCCCGGGCCAGCGGAGCACCCATGGCGGAGGCGTCTTTGGAACCGTCTTCGCTGAGGTTGAAGACCATAACCTCCGGAGCATCCGCCGAATAGGGTTTCCATCCCAGGCCGGGATTTCCCGTCTTGGCAAAGTTGGTCCAGCAACTTACCACGTGTTCGGCCAGATCCCAGTCGGCCTGGGTGAAAGGCCTGTCGCCGCGGTCCAGT
>JAEEUZ010000221.1 GCA_016290725.1 Bacteroidales bacterium
AACGAAGGATACGCTAACTTTGCAGCCGAAAAATATGGACAAACGATGAAAAGACTGATTGTATTGTTAATGCTCGCAGTAGCCTCGCTTCCTGCTCTTGCAAAGGACGACTGGAAGGGAAAGGTGGTGGATGAGAAGGGTGAACCGGTCCCTTATGCCAACGTGGCCGTACTCTCCAAGGCAGATTCTACCGTAGTGTGCGGCGTGGTGACTCAGGAGGACGGCACCTTCAATATAGTAACCAGTGAGACGGACGGTATCATGATGGTGGCCATGCTGGGATACAAGACGGTGTACGTGGCGCCCGTGGACGGCGCGGTGATTACCCTGTCTGATGATACGCAGACGCTGGAAGGGGCTGTGGCAAGCGCCGTTATGCCCAAGACAAAGCTCACGGGCGAAGGCCTGCAGACCAATGTCCGGGGATCCGTGCTGGAGAATGCTGGCAGCGCCAATGACGTCCTGGCCAAAACGCCCGGCCTTATCAAGGGACAGAACGGCTTGGAGGTAATCGGCAAGGGCTCGCCTATGGTTTATATCAACGGACGCCGCGTGAGCGACGCCTCCGAACTGGACCGCCTGCAAAGCAATGAAATCCAGAGCGTCGAGGTTATCACTAATCCGGGAGCACAGTACGATGCCACGGTGCGGGCGGTGGTACGCATCCGCACCATCCGGCGCCAGGGCGATGGCTTCGGCTTCGACCTGAACGCATCCGATGCGCAGTCCCTGCGCTGGGTCAGGGGGAACGACCCCTTCGGTGCCATTAACGTGAATTACCGCACGGGCGGTGTGGATATCTTCGGCGGAATCAATTATGCCGGAAACACTTCCCGCCAGAAAAGCTATCTGGAGAAACAGACCTTCGGCATAAAGTCCGATGGCGCCGATTGGCTCTTCGAGAACAAGGGGACGCTCCTGAACGAATACATCGGCAGTTCCCTCTATGGCAATGCCGGCGTGAACTGGCAGATGGCCGACAATCACTTTCTGGGCGGCAAGGTGGAATGGGGCCGGCACCTGACCTACAACGTGCATACGGAGGTGAACGACAATGTGTTCGAGAACGGGACGCTGATCGACAGGCTCACCACGGTATCGGACGACACTATGGGAGATCGGATTCCCTACAACCTTGGCGCCAACCTCTATTACAACGGCCTCGTCGCGGGAAAACTGGGCGTCGATGTCAACCTGGACTACTATGGCACAGACGACAGTTCCAAATCTGTATCGAAAGAATCCAGCGAAATGACACACGACGCAGCCATCAGCAGCGTCAGTGACAACACGGGACGGATGTACGCTGCCAAGGCGGTGCTTTCCTATCCCATTTGGAAAGGCCAGCTGCAGGCCGGAACGGAGGAGACTTTCTCACGCCGTACGGACAATTATAAGGTGGATGGCATCGATATTCCGGCTTCGAAGGCAGCCATAATTGAGGATAATATTGCCGGTTTTGCTTCTTACGGCTGCCTCGTACCCGGTGTGGGCCAGTTCAGCGCCGGAGTGCGTTACGAATATGTGCACTACGCCTATGAGGACGCCGTAACCCCGGCCAACAATCTTTCCCGCAATTATGGCAACTGGTTCCCCAACGTTTCCTATACGGGGGTTATCGGGGCGAATACGCAGAACCCTGTCCAGGTAATGCTGAATTACAGTACCAAAACCAGCAGGCCTCATTATGGAAATCTGTCGAGTGCAATACGCTATAACAGCCGGTACATCTGGCAGAGTGGCAATGCTCAGCTGCAGCCTGAACTGTCTCATAATCTTGGATTTACCGCCGTGTGGAAGTTCATCGCTGTAATGCTTGATTACAACCGTACCGACGATGCCATTGTCACCTGGTCTTCGCCCTACGGCGACGAAGGCGTGGTGCTGGTGAAGCCCCGTAACATTGAAACGCCTTTCCGCATGATGTCAGCCTATGTTAATCTGACTCCGACCGTGGGGCCCTGGAATATGAATTATACCGTTGGTGTCCTGCCTCAGTGGTTCACCATTAACGCGCCGGATCCCCGAGAAGCATCCGGCGTACGAGTGACCACGTTCAACGACAAGCCAATCTTCTTTGGCCAGCTTTTCAATACCTTCACCGTGAAGGGAGGATGGCAGTTTGAACTGGGAAGCGTGCTTATGAGTCCCGGCTATTCCAGGAACCTGTATATGACCAACTGGTTCATTAACCTCACTGTCGCCGTTCAGAAGACGCTGCTACGTGACGGATCGCTTGTTTTGCGCCTTGAGGGAGAAGACCTTACGCGCAACGCATATTTCAATGCCAACTCCGACTTCGGCAGCCATACCATCATGCAGACAAACCTGCTGGACACGCAGAAGGTGAAGCTTTCCATCCGCTACAGCTTCAACACAGCCCAGAGCAAGTACCGGGGCACCGGCGCCGGCGCCGACAGCAAGGCCAGAATGTAAAAAAAGAATTATATGGAACAGTATTTTTGCCAGAGCTGCGGAATGCCGCTCACAGAGGAGGTTCTCGGCACCAATGCCGATGGGAGTAAGAATGAGGATTACTGCATGTACTGCTATAAGGACGGGAAGTTCTTGCAGGAGTGCACGATGGACGAAATGATCGAGCACTGCGCCCAGTTCGTGGACGAGGTGAACAAAGGGCTGCCGCAGCCCATCACGAAAGAGGAATACATCGGTCAGATGAAGATGTACTTTCCGCGTCTGAAGC
>JAEEUZ010000222.1 GCA_016290725.1 Bacteroidales bacterium
CGCGGGGAACTCCGTTCTGGAAGTCGAAGAACATGTCCGGAATACCAACTTCAGACAGGGAGAAGCCCTTGGCTGTACGGGTGTCGTTGTCGTCCAGGGGGCTCCAGGTTACGCCTTTTGCGGTTGCGCGAAGGCGGTAGGTGTTGTTCTTTGCGTCGATGATGAGGTCGCGGAACTGCTCTGCGTTCAGGAGCTTGGCCTTGCGCTCAAGCGTCTGAACGCCGTACGAGAAGTCGTACGTTACGGTTGCGGTTTCGTCCTTCACACCGCGCTTGGTGGTGATCAGGACAACGCCGGAGGCGCCGCGGGAGCCGTAAATTGCGGCCGATGCTGCATCCTTCAGGATGTCGATGCTCTCGATATCCGACGGGTTGATGTACACATCCTCGGATGCGGGATATCCGTCAACCACATACAGCGGGGTGCTGCCTGCGGTGAGGGAGTTAACACCACGCACGCGGAGGGTTGTTCCGTCGCCGGGGGCGCCGCTGGCCTGGCGCACCTCAACGCCGGCCACCTTACCCACGAGGGCCTGGCCCAGGGTGGGAACTGTGACGGCGAGTTCGCCAGCCTTTACGGATGCGATTGAACCGGTGAAGTCGCTCTTACGCATGGGAGCGTAACCTACGACCACGGTTTCCTCGAGGAAAGCTGTGTCTTCCTCAAGGACGACGTTCACAGTGGACGCCCCCGTGAGGGCAACCTCCTGTGACTTGTAGCCAAGGCATGTGAAGACCAGAGTCTCCCCCTGCTTGGCCGAGATGGAATACCGGCCGTCGATATCGGTAATGGTTCCCCTTCCGGAAGAACCCTTCACCAGGATACCGGCTCCGATAACGGACTCGCCGCTGATGTCAGTGACGGTGCCGCTGATTATACCGCTCTGCGCATGCATGGCGACGCTGGCCGCCAGCATAAGGCAGAATGATACAATCAAACCCACAATTTTTCGCATAGGTTGATTTGGTTAGTTTAGTTATTAAGTCGATAGTTGTGTTTCCGTAACTATGTCTACTGCAAATATAATATATTTAGCCATAATATGTTTGGTGGCGGGTAAAAAAGTGTATCTTTGCCGAAAAGACGTATTGTATGAAGGCATATTGTTGGTTTTTAGGGCCGATGTTTCTTCTGGCCGCCTGCGGAACGCTGCGCCACAGTGCAGCCGCCTCACCCGCACCCGTTTTTGAAGAGCATTTCACAGACTCCACCCTGCGGCTGGACTATGTGTTCTGCGGGGATTCCAACCATCAGGCCATCTACCTTCAGGGCCTTGTAAAAACGGGCCCCTGGGCTGGCAGGAGGCACAATTTACAGGAGCCGCTTCTGCGTGGTAACGGGCAGGTGCAGGTGCTGGATCCTTCGTCCGGCGCAGTGCTGTATTCCAACAGTTTCTCCACGCTTTTCCAGGAGTGGCAGGATTATGAGGAGGCCCGCAACGTTCCCAAAGCCTTCGAAAACTGCCTGCTGGTTCCCTTCCCCAAGCACACGGTTCGCGTTGAGGTGGCTCTCACCGACCGCCACGGGAAAGTATCGTCCCGCATAAGCCACATTGTTTCTCCGGACGACATACTAATCCGTCGGCTCCAACCCAACGGCATCGAAACCAGGACCTTATGGGAGGGAGGGCCCATAGATGGGGCCATCGACATAGCCATCCTCTCGGAAGGATACACCGCCTCGCAGAAAGAGCAGTTTTATGCCGATGCCGCCCGCGCCCGCGACGCCATCTTCGCCCACTCGCCCTTCTCCGAACGCGCCGGTGATTTCTCCATCCGCGCCGTCTTCGCTCCCTCGCAGGACTCCGGCCCCAGCATCCCGCACCTTGGCCAGTGGCACAACACCCTCACGGATAGCCACTTCGACACCTTCTACAGCGAGCGCTATCTAACCACATCGTCCCTCCAGAAAGTGCACGACGCGCTTGGAACCGTGCCATTTGAACATATTATAGTACTGGTGAACACGCCCGTGTACGGCGGTGGCGGCATCTACAACAGCATCACCATCATGGGCAGCTCCCACCCCACCTTCGACGTGGTTCTGGTGCACGAATTCGGCCACGCCTTCGGCGGCCTTGCCGACGAATACTTCTACGGCGACCAGGCGGAAACCCCCTACCCCGCCGACACAGAACCCTGGGAGCCCAACATCACAACCCTCAAGGACTTCGCCTCCAAATGGAAGGACATGCTTCCCGCCGGCACCCCCATCCCCACGCCCGTAGATGATCTGGAGAAAATCGACGTCCGCCGTGTTTGGCACACCTTCACCCCGGAGCAGAAAGCATTACTGAACCTCAAAGTTGGCGTCTACGAAGGCGCAGGCTACATGGAGCACGGCGTCTACCGCCCCGTCCAGGAATGCCGCATGAAGATTAACGAATGCGAATCCTTCTGCCCCGTCTGCACCCGCGCCCTCAACCGCATGATCGACTATTACACCCGGAAGTAACCGCCCCCGCAGAAAAAAATCTTGCAAATAGAAAAAAGATTCGTATCTTTGCAGTCCGCCCCGCGTGGCGGAGTTTCGCACAAACCGTGCTTCCGGAGAGGTGGGTGAGTGGCTGAAACCAGCAGTTTGCTAAACTGCCGTACTCCTTAAGGGTACCACGAGTTCGAATCTCGTCCTCTCCGCAAAAAAACGAAATGTCGCGCCAAGCTTGCTTGAGCG
>JAEEUZ010000057.1 GCA_016290725.1 Bacteroidales bacterium
CACCACGCCCTCGCAGACGCCGAAGCATGTGACCACATCGCCTTTCAAATCTTGTAATACTCTTTTTTTACCCAAATAATCAATTTTTAATTTGTACAACTCGAAAATTGTTTTTATCTTTGCTGAAAGAAAGATTTGAAAAGCAATGATTAGGTACTCATTAGCAATAGCAAGTAAGGTAAGGCGCAGGATGAGCGAGTTGGGGTGGACGCAGAAACAGCTTGCTGAAGCGCTTAACTGTACGCAGCAGCACGTCTCTGTCCTGTTGAACGGCAGGGTTAATATGACATTGGAAACACTGTCAAAACTGGAAGATGCACTGGATTTCTGCTTAATAGGGGGAGACCTCTCTAATCCAGGGATTTCCGAAGGACGGCTTCGTCAAGATAACTCTTTAGAAATAGGCTTGTACGGTAATCGTTTTACTTTTCATAGTGCTGATATTTTTGACTGGTTGCGAAGTATATGTTTGCTTAGGAATGCAGATTTTTCAAGCGGTGTTTTGGTGTTGGATTTCAATAGTATTCTGCGCTATGCCCTGCAACCGGATAATATCGCCACCCTGGCTTGCCTGATTGAAGAAATAAGCAGGAAGGGAATTAAAATTGAAATTGATGTGAAGTCACCGGCCGGTGACTCTCTGTTGAAGGATTATCGTATTGGCGAGTACTGGGATTTGGGGGTGAATTATACTCCTGCTTCAGATGAGCATATCCTGAATCTTTGGAGAATAGATAAGAATGAAATTGAACTGCACAGCAGAAGAATTGCTGGCTATCTTGCGCAGAGATTCTTTCAGAACAAGGACTTGTCTGCTGTGAGTTTGTCTCTTTCAGAATCATTCTTCAATGTATTTGACCACGCAAATGCTGATGGAAATGCATTCTGTATGTTGTCACTCAACATAACGACAGGAGTTCTTCGCGTTGCCGTATGCGATTTCGGCATTGGTATACCACAGTCGGTCAGGCATTATCTTGGGAATGATATTTCAGACAAAAATGCCCTATGCAAGGCTATTGAAACGGGTTTTTCCGTCCAATCCAATTCTCACAACGCCGGCCTGGGATTATCAAATATCAAAAACGCTTGTTCAGAGTATGATACTTTCCGGATAATCAGTAACCGTGCGGAAATGATTATTACCGGAAAAGAGATGCAATTGTCCTCTATGGATTATAACTTCAAAGGCACATTGCTTTCTTATGAGTTGACACTGGCCAAATATGATGATGCAGAAAGAGATGTAATAGAATGGTAACAATGACCACAGTTGAAGTCCTTCCCATTATGCAGGGCCGGAGCTATCCGGACGCTGGAGATGCCCTTTATCAAGCCATCGCGCCACTGCTTGATGATACCGAAGAGAAGATTACTCTAGATATGTCCGGAGTTCAAGGAATCCCATCTATGTTTCTAACAATGAGTATAGGCAGGATTATCCGTGAAAGAGGTGCAGATTATTTAAAGCAAAAAGTTAAGTTCATAAATGTCCTGTCAGGCGATGCCAACAGAATCCGTTCCTATGTGGAAGAGTTCAGCGTGCTTATCAACGCAGGTGTCATTTGATTCAAAAAAAATCGCTATCTTGGCGCTATGACTGCGAATGAGGTTCTCCAAACCTACTGGGGGTACGGGAGTTTCCGGCCCCTGCAGGAAGAAATCATAAACCAGGCCCTGGAGGGGCGGGATGTGCTGGCCGTGCTGCCCACGGGCGGCGGGAAGAGCGTGTGCTTCCAGGTGCCGGGCATCATGATGGAGGGAATAGCCCTGGTGGTGACGCCCCTCATCGCCCTGATGAAGGACCAGGTGCAAAATCTCAAGGAGCGCGGGGTGAGGGCCATCGCCATACATTCCGGGATGAGCCCTCGCGAAGTGGACCTTGCCCTGAACAACGCCGCATACGGGGACTACAAGTTCCTGTACCTCTCCCCGGAGCGCCTCAAGACCAGGGTTTTCCATGCGTATCTCAGCGTCCTGAACATATCCATGATAGTGGTGGATGAGGCCCACTGTATAAGCCAATGGGGCTACGATTTCCGCCCGTCGTACCTAGACATCGGCCTTATAAGAAAACGGGTGGACGCCCCCGTGATGGCCCTCACTGCCACGGCAACTCCGCTTGTGTGCGACGATATAATGGAGCGCCTGGAATTCCGGGAGAGGAACATCATCAAGGGCGGGTTCGAGCGCCCCAACCTCAGTTACATCGTGCGGGAAGCGCAGGACAAAGTGGGCCAGATCCTGGCGGTGTGTAACGGTGTCGATGGCAGCGGCATCGTGTACGTGCGAAGCCGCTCCGGGGCGGAGGAATTGTCGGCCCAACTGAGGCAGGCGGGGGTGAGCGCGTCGTTCTACCACGCCGGGATGGGCGCAATGCTCAGGGCCCAGCGCCAGGAGCAGTGGAAATCCGGCAGCATCCGGGTAATGGTTTGTACCAACGCCTTCGGAATGGGAATAGACAAGGCCGATGTCCGCTTCGTAATTCATGCGGATATCCCCGAGAGCCCGGAAGCCTATTTCCAGGAATCGGGGCGTGCCGGCCGGGACGGGCAGCACTCATGGGCGGTGCTGCTGTGGAACAGCACCGATATCCGCAGGCTGAGGCAGATCCAGGAGGCGTCGTTCCCCACGCTGGAGTATCTGGAAGACATTTATCACAAGGTTCACATATATGCCGATATCCCGTACGAGCAAGGCATCGGCAGGGAAATCCGCATAGACATTCCGGAGTTCTGCAAGCGCTTCAAACTGCAGCAGGCGCCGGTGTACTACGCCATCAAATACCTTGAACGGGAAGGCCACTGGGCCTTTGCGGAAGACACGGACCTGGATACCCGCGTTATGATTAGCGTGGCCCGCGAAGCCCTGTACAGCGTGGACCTTCCGGATCCCCGCATGCCCGGCCTCCTTGAAGCCCTCATGCGCACATACACGGGGCTCTTCTCCTACGCGGTTCCCATCGACGAGGGCTTTATCGCCGCCAAATGCGGCCTGTCCATCTCCGAATTGCGGCAGCTTTTGTACGGTTTAAGCGTAAACCACGTTATCCGCTACATTCCCACGGTTCATGCGAATGTAATATACGTCCTGCACGACCGCCTGTATCCCGGCAATGTCCAGCTGAGCCCCCAGCGCTACGAACTCCTGAAAAGCACCTTCGGCAGCCGCGTGGACACCATGATAGAATACGTGCAGGAGACCTCTGAATGCCGCACCCGCTTCCTTCTGCGCTACTTCGGCGAAGAAAAACCCGACGATTGCGGCCGCTGCGACCTCTGCCGCGAGAACCGCTCCCCGGACCGTCTCAAGGCACGTCTTCGTGAAATCATTGACGGGCTCGTTTCCGGGTCTGCCTCCGGGACTCAAGACCACCCCGGCTCATACACTCTGCAGGGCATCCGCACTGCCCTGGGCCCCGCCGCCCCCAAAGACTGGCCCGCCGTTCTCCGCGTAATGATAGACGACGGCGACGTCCCTCCGCCCTCAGATTTCTAGCCTTCGATAACGAGTCCGTCGTGGGCGGGTTGGACGATGGAGCCGATGCCGCGCTGAAGGCACATTTCCCGCAACTGTGCACAGAACTGCTCGTGGCGGGGGAAGGCATGGCTGAGGTGGGTGAGCCAGGTGTAGCGGGCGCCTATACGGCCCGCGAGCTCAAGCGCTTCGTCCAGTGAGAAGTGGGAGTGGTGCTTTTTGTAGCCCACGGTGTTAAGGGTAACGTGCTCCAGGCCCTGCAGCTTAACCAACTCACCATCCGGCAGTGAACTCATGTCGGTGATATATGCGATGCGTCCGAAACGGAAGCCAAGGACGGGCATGTCGTCGTGGTAGCCGCGGATGGGGATGATGTTGGGCTGCTCGCGCGATGCCTCGCGCACCGCATTGTCCGATGGGACCAGGGAGCCATCGGCCTGTCTGTAAAAATAGCCTACGTCGTGCACCCATTCCAGGTCGCCGGTGTTTTCCAGCGAATCCACCCGGAAGGGACGCTCGTCGATAAGATGCACGTGCCACTCCGGCGCTCCGGGGTACTTGTGCTCCGCAAAGGCATAGGAGTATTCCACCTGCAGAGACTTCAGCACCCGGGGCTCGCAGTAAATCTCCACCGCCTTCCTATCTATATAATTAAAGGAGCGTACGTCGTCCAGACCTCCGGTGTGGTCTTTATGGTTGTGGGTGAGAAGAATCGCGTCCAGATGCGTTACGCCCTGGGCGAGCATCTGGGAGCGGAAATCCGGGCCGGCATCGACAAGGATCTTCAGCCCCTCGTATTCGATGTAGGCCGATGCGCGCAGCCGCTTATCCCGGAGGTCCGTGCTCCGGCAGACGGGGCACTGGCATGCGATGATGGGCACGCCCTGCGACGTCCCCGTGCCAAGGAATGTGAGCTTCGTCGTCATAGCACAACCTCCTCCAGCGTATTCACCCTGGATGCGTCCCAGGGCCTTTCCACCCTTATGTAATTGCCGGTGTATCCTCCCATCATCCCGTCTTTTCGTGCCGATTCCCACAGCACCTCCGCCCGCTGTCCCTTGCAGCTTTGCACGAATTCCTCGTGCAGCTGCGCGCACAGCGTTTCCAGCGCATCGACCCTCTCCTTTTTCACGCTCTCCGGCACCTGGTCCGGCCATTCGGCGGCCCTTGTGCCGGGGCGTTGGGAGTAGGGGAATACGTGGATGAACGCGGGTTTCACTACGTCCCGGAGGAATGCAAAGGTTTCCTGGAAGAGTTCTTCCGTCTCCCCGGGCAGGCCCACAATCACGTCTATCCCGAAGAAGACATGCGGGCCCATTTTGGAGCGGATGTAGTTGATGCGCGATGCGAACAGCGCAGTGTCGTAACGGCGGCCCACTTTCTTCAAAAGCGTGTCGCTTCCGCTCTGGAGCGGTATATGGAAATGGGGCTGGAACTTGGTGCCGGAAGCGATCCAGTCCACGATTTCTTCCGTGATGAGGTTTGGCTCGATGGAGGAGATCCTGTAGCGGTCTATGCCGGAAACATCGTTCAGGGCCTTGAGCAAATCCAGGAACGACTCCGTGGTTCCGCGCCCGAAATCTCCGGTATTCACGCCCGTGAGCACCACCTCGCGAATCCCTTGCGACGCTATTTCCCGCGCATTGCGCACGCACTCGCATACAGGTAAACTGCGGCTGCGACCCCTCGCGAACGGCACAGTGCAATAAGCGCAGAAATTATCGCACCCATCCTGCACCTTCAGGAAACTGCGTGTCCGCTCTCCAGTGGAATACGCCCCGAATACTTTTTCGAAGGCGTTGTCGGGAGACCTTTGATGTCCGGGGACGTGTCCACCCCCGGCATATATACTGGGGCTCGGCCCCAAACCCCCGACGGCCTCAAGTCCTTTCCAACTTTTGCAGGCAAAAGTCACGGAGCGGCCGGGGCGACTGATGTCGCCTTGACTACGCACGGAATGGAGTTCCCCGGACATCAAAGAGTCTCCCGAAGCCAAGAAAAAGTTTTCATCCTTAGCTAAGTCAATAATCTTTGATTTCTCATTGGCGCCGTAGACGTGCCAGACGCCGGGCATGGATTCGAGGTCGGAGCGGCGGAGCTGGGCGTAGCAGCCGGTGACGAGGATGCGGGCGTCGGGGGAGAGGGAGTGGGCGCGGCGGATGAGGTTGCGGGATTTTTTCTCCGCGACGGCGGTTACCGCGCAGGTGTTCACCAGGTATACGTCGGCCTTCTGCGTCCACGGCACCACTTCCCAGCCGGCCGCTTCGAAACCGCGGCGGTAGGTGGAGGTCTCGGCGTAGTTCAGTTTGCAGCCGAGGGTTGTGAACGCAATCTTGTGGCTCATGCAAGGAATATGAATACGCACGGACGTTTGCCCAGCACGGGGAGCTGCTTTTTCCATTGAGCAGCGGTGCGGGTTTGGATGAATTCGTCCGGGCAGGTTATGTTAAGGGCAACGCAAAGCCTGGTGCGGGGATCCAGCGTCGAGACCAGATCTGCCAGGAGGGAATCGTTGCGATAGGGGGTTTCTATGAGAATCTGCGTCTGGTTCTCCGAGAGGGAGCGCTTCTCGAGCCGGCGGATTGCAGCTTTGCGCTCGTCTGTTTTCGCGGGGATATAGCCGGCGAAGGCGAAACTCTGGCCGTTGAGGCCTGAGGCCATGAGCGCGAGCATCAGCGAGGAAGGCCCCGTGAGCGGAACCACCTTGATTCCGTGCCGATGGCATAGCGCCACCAGCGCCGCGCCCGGGTCTGCCACTGCGGGCAGCCCAGCCTCCGAGATGAGCCCCACGTTGCGCCCGCCGTCGAACAGGCCGGAGAGCGCCTCCACCTCCTGAGGCTGCGTGTGCTCGTTTAGCGTGTGGAACTCCAGCTCCTGGATGTGCCCCTTCAGGCCGGCTGCGGAAAGGAATCTCCGTGCCGTTCGCACCTCTTCCACAACGAAGCACTTCAGCGACGGCAAAACCGCCAGCACCCCGGCCGGCAGCACCGCTTCCACCGGGCCTTCACCAAGTGGGGAGGGAATCAAATATAAACATCCTTTATCCATATCATTTCAAAGGAATGGCGTGGCCGGTGGTGTCTATGCGGACGCTGTGGCTGGAGGTGTCCTGCTGCTCTTCGAGCTGGCGTTCGCGGAGCTGTTCGCGGGTGGAGAACAGGTCGCGGAGGAACTGCCCAAAGGTGCGGAACTCACGCTGGTAGGTGATACCGGCGCCGTTTCGCTGGCTGTTGTCCAGGTAGTTCGTGTAGGCATCGGCCGAATGCGAGAAGAGCTTCGCGCGTAGCGAGCCGTCCTTGTTTATCTTGATTTCAACGTCCAGGTCTCCCGTGACATCGCCGTACGCCGCGCCGGTTCCGGTGCCGCGGCGGCTGCCTATGGTGCCGTTCACGATAACGCGGTTGTTGAACAGCTGCGTGGACAGAGCGACGTCCAAAAGGTCGTTGCCCCGCTCGTTAGGCTGGTAGTTCAGGCCAAGGTCCAAAGGTATTTCCAGCTTCTGCAAGATGTTGTTCAGCTGCCCGGACATTATACTGGTCATGTTGGAGAACAGCATGGAGGAGCCTCCCGTGGTGATTCCGGATTCTTCCGAGGGCAGGAAGGTGTTCGCGATCAGGAGGTACAGGAACTGCTTCTGCACCTTGTCCGGGGTGTTCAGCGCCGCCTGCACCATCGCCTGAGTGGTGGGATCAAGATCCGGTACGTCGATGCTGAGGTCGATCTTGGGATTCCTCAGTTTTTCGGTGATGTGGATTCCGCAGTTCACGGTTCGGCGCGTGCTGGTACTGTCGGCAAGGAGGTTACTGAGCGTTGTCTTGGTGCTGTAGAGGCCGTTGATGTTCAGGTCGGAATTCATGATGTCGCCGTTGAAGCGGATAGTGGACCCGTCTTCCAGGGCGAAATCGCGGCTCACAAGGTTCATCGCCGAGAAGTGGAAATTGCCGCTGCTCAGCGTATAATCTCCGTTAATGAGGAATGCCCCGTCGGAAGAACGGGATTCTATGTCGATGATGCCGCTGCCAACACCGGTGAGGGTATTCTCGCCGATGTCGATCCATGCCTCCACGTCCGGCGTTGCGCGGGCGCGAAGTTTCACCGTGAGTTCGCTCTTGCCGCTCTTGGGGGAGGCGCTGCTTTCCTCCATGATGTCGTTGTCGTCGTAGTCCAGGTCGTCATCGTCCCCGGAGGTGAAGGTGAGAAGACTGCCTGCTTTGTCAGACGAGGAATTGCTGAGCGGAATATGCAGGTTGCCGTTTCCAGTGGTGGTGCCGTCGATGTCCAGCAGAATGTCGCTGAGAGGGCCGGTGATATCCACCTTTCCGGTTGCCGATATGTCTCCGAAGAATGAATCGTTCTGGCCCGCCTTTATACCAAGGGCCTTGATGCGGTTGAGCTTGAGGTGGGTGTCCAGACGCACGTTCTTGAACCCGCCGAACAGGATGCCGCCGCCGATGGTGCCGGTGCCGCTGCCGGAGTCCTTCACGCTCAAATCCTCGAACATGAGGCCTTCGTCGGTAACGGATACGGGGCCTTCAACTTTATACGGGACATTTGTGAACGCCACTGTCATGCGGCCTTTCTCCAAATAGGTATTCTTGCTCTTGAGATGGATGTCGTCCAGGGTGCCGGATGCCTGGATCTTGCCGGACAGGTCTCCCGCGAACTCGCTGAAGACGCTCTCCAGCACGGGGGCGAAGAACGAGAGGTTGAACTTGCTCAGGTTCAGATTCGCCAGGAGCTCTTTGGAGGAGGGGACGTAGTTGCCATCGGCCTCTATGCTGCTCATCCCGTCCAGGTTGTTGTAAAGGTTCACGTCGAAGCGCTTGTGGGCGCTGTTCCAGGCGCTGGAGAGGTGGATGTCGCCGGCCCTGTTCCCGGCAATCATGGCATCCTCCGCGGTGAGAAGCGCGGTGAGGCCGGCGAAGCCCTCCTTGCCGGAGAGAACCTTTGCCGTACCCGAAGCCCTTCCGTCCAGGGCAAGTTTCCCGTTCATCAGGAAGTGGTTGAGAAGGGAAACGTCGAAGCGGTTCAGGCTCACCTGGAGGGTATCGCTGTGGGCCGATGAATACCCGCCGTCCACGTTGATGGTCTGGAGCTGGCTGATGGCGTTAAGCTTTCGCACCTTGACTCCATCGGCCCCATAGGTGATGAGGTCTGAGGTGATGCGCCAGTCTTCGCCCTTGAAACTGAAAACCGAAGGCAGGACGGTGGCGCTGATCACGGTGCCTTCTTGTTCGTCCTTGGTAACGTTGCCGGTCATCACAACTTCGCCGCGGGTATCCGAGCCCTGCGCGCCGGCGAAGGTGTAATTCATGTATACGTTGTTGTCCTTTGCCTGGAGCTTGCAGTTGTTGGCCCGGAGGTCGATGCCGCCGAGCTTCAGCTGCGATGCCTTGATGGAGCCGCTGAGGCCGCCGGACATGTTGTCCACGTCCACGACCAGATTGCGGATGGTGTTGGAGCCGAAACTGATCCTGCCGGAACGGGCCAGGCAGTACAGCTGCCCCTCGCGGGTGGTCTTGAGCTTGACTGATGTGCCGTCTGCGATGCTCACTCCGGGGGCGAGGAATTCCGTGATGACGGAGGCGTCGCGAACGTTGAAGTTCAGTTCGTAGTCTCCGGCGCTGAGGCTGGTGGCCCCGCGGTCTGCCACGGCGGAGAGTTCCTTTCGCACCGTCTGCTCCTGGATGTCCTCGATGAACTTGAGGATGGATTCGCTGCCCATGTAGTTGCCGTTGGCGAAGCCGGAGGTGAAGTTGAAACGGTGTTTCTGCTGGTCTACGTTATTATAGGCCGATATATTCACGTTCCCAAGGTTGTGCCAGCCGGTTTTGTCGAAGATGTTGAATTTCACAAGGGAAATCTCACCCAGAAGGTCCTTGGACGAGGTTTGGGTGATGTTGGCGTGGATTTCTCCCTTCATCGCAGAGTCTTCACGCTTGTCGATACCCAGGGCATGGAGATCCGCCTTCGCGAGATACAGATCCGCCTTGTACACGGTGTTGCCGGTGCGTTCGCTGGACGACAGGCCGCCGTTCATGAACATCTTCAGGTTGGGATCCGAGCTCACCAGGTTGCAGTCCATCGACTTGCCGTCGTAGGTGCCGGTGAGTTTTATGTCGGAGTAGTTGTAGTCCAGGATGTGGAGGCGGGAGGCCTGCACCTTGAAGTCTGCCGTGAGGGGATTGCCCAGCGTGGCGTTCACATCGGCCTTGGCGGTGAGACCGTGGATGGCATCCGCCCCGACGATCCTGCCGATGTCGAGGTTGTCCGTATCCAGGGTGCCGGCGATTCCGATGGGGGCTCTCTGGTCCAGGACGTCGGTTATCTTGAGATCGGCCGATGCCTTGCCCGCCTGGCACGTGGCATCGCCCTTTATGGCCATGTTGTCCAGCGGGCCGTACACGCTTCCGTTGAAGCGGAAGGTTTCTTTCTGGGCGATTTTGCCAAGGTTAAGGCGCACTCCCGGGGCCCAGGTCTGGATGAATTTCTCCAGGCCTGTCATGTTGAAGCTGAGGCCTTTGATATCATAGTCCAGCACGCTGCGGTTGATGTCCGGGAGGCCCGTCATGCCGCCGTTGATAATGCCGGAGGTGTTGCTGTTAAGTTCGTGGAAGTCGATATCGGAGACTTTGAAATTGTCTACGGTGCCGTCGAAGCGGCCTTTGAGATCCGAACGGAAGGTGAGCCTTTCCATGTTGGGCCCGAAGTGGCTCACGGTGGACATGGCGAAGACGGACGGGGCTGCGATATCGGCCTGAATCCTTATGCTGTGGATGAAATCGCTGTAGTCCTTGATCTTTCCCAGGAAACGGAGGTAGTTGAGGTGGAGGTCCGATTCGCCGTCCTGGAGCACCAGATTGTCGATGAGCGCCGCTTCCTTTCCCACTTTCACTTTGGCCGATGCGTTCTTTAGCCAGAACCCGGACTTCTCTTTCATGTCCAGGTGCTTTACTTCGGCCTTCACGTACCCGCCCTTGACGTCCAGGTTGCGGACGCTGATGTTGGCGATGAGGTCCAGGTCGTTGAAGTTGATGTGGCTTCCCGTGGAGCGCTTGAATGTGCCGTCATTCATCAGCTTCATGGTGTAGCGGAAGTTCTCGATTTCCACTTTGCGGGCGTGGAGGAGGTTGCCCCAGTCGTTGTTGCTCTTGCCGCTACTCTTGATGCGGAAGACTCTTTCTATGTTGGTGGTGCTCTTTTTGCCATCGGCCCCGGGTTCGGTGACGAGGTTGAACTCACCGTCTTTGATGAGCGTCTTGTCCAGATAGAAGGCGTCGCCGTGGAAGAGGCCTCCGATTGAGAACTTTGCGGAGAGGAAGCCGATCTTCGCGAGAGTATCCGCCCCGCTGCCGGGGAGGGGACTGTTGTCCAGCAGTACCACGTTCCGGAGGACCACTGCGTCGAAGGGCTTCACGGAGAGTTCCTCGAACTCGAATGTGCCGTCGAACTTGTCCTGGAAGCGTTCCAGGGCCTTTCTGGCAAGCGCGCCCTGCACTTTCGGATGCTGGATGGCAACCACTGCGCCGAGGACAATCAGGAGTATGATGCCCAGTACAATTGCCGTTATGCGCAGCGCTTTCTTCACTTCCAATCTTGTATAATCCTACAAAAATAAGCAAATTTTGCGTATATTTGCCGTGCAAATATAAAATTTTGGGGGAATTAGATAATTTATGGCAGAAATTATTCTGGGGATAGAGTCGTCGTGCGACGATACGTCGGCAGCCGTGCTTCGGGACGGGGTGCTGGCCTCCAATGTGACTGCGTCGCAGCAGGTGCACAAGGATTATGGCGGAGTGGTGCCGGAATTGGCCTCACGGGCGCATGAACTCAATATCGTGCCCGTTGTGTCGAGGGCTTTGGAGGTGGCCGGGGTGAAGGCCTCGGAGATATCGGCCATAGCTTTTACGCGCGGTCCGGGGCTGCTGGGGTCGCTGCTGGTGGGAACCTCGTTCGCAAAGGCGCTGTCGCTGTCGCTGGACGTGCCCATGGTGATGGTGAATCATCTTCAGGGGCATATTCTGGCGAATTTTATCCGCGAGCCCGGTGCCGAGGTGCGTGAGCCTGCTTTTCCTTATTTGTGCCTGCTGGTTTCCGGCGGCAATTCCCAGATTGTGCGCGTGAACAGTCCGCTCAGCTACGACATCCTGGGCCAGACCATTGACGATGCGGTGGGGGAGGCGTTCGACAAGTGCTCAAAAATGCTGGGGCTGGGTTATCCCGGAGGCCCGGTGATAGACAAATTGGCTGCTCAGGGGGATCCCTCGCGGTTCACCTTTGCCAAACCCAACGTTCCCGGGCTGGACTACAGCTTCAGCGGGGTGAAAACGTCACTGCTGTATTTCGTGGCGGACCGGATGAAGGAGGATCCTTCGTTTTTGGAGAACAATAAGGAGGATCTGTGCGCTTCGTTCCAGAAGACGCTCATCGATATTCTGATGAACAAACTCGTCAAGGCGGCACGCCAGACTCGAATCCGCGAGATCACCATCGGCGGGGGAGTGGCGGCAAACAGCGGCCTTCGTTCCCGCATTCTGGAAGAAGGCGCCCGCCGCGGCTGGAAAACCTATCTCCCTCAGCTCCGCTACACCACGGACAATGCCGCAATGATCGCGGTGGCCGGTGCCTTCCAGTTCCGCGCCGGCGTTCGCACCCCCCTCGACGTGGCCCCCGTCTCCCGCATGGCGGATTTCTAGTTAAAGGAGTTCCTCCAGGGCGGCCCGGTGAAGGCCGGGAATGATGATGTGGTGATTGCCGATGGGATCAGTGAGGAAGTAGCGCGCATCGGCCGGGCTCAACTGAAGCACCACCTGTGTTCGGCAGAGATTATCTTCGTATTGATTATTAAGCAGTTCGCCCTCCGCGATGAAGTGGCGGGAAAGATCGCCCGACACCTTGAACACGGTAATGGGGCCTTCTGGAAGTTCGCCGTGAATGCCTACGCCGATGCCGGATTCGAAATGAGTATCGTACTGCCAGTTTTTCACTATATTGAACGGAACCGTGCAATGGGCGAACAGAACACGCCCTGTTTCCGCGTCGATTTGCGCCGGGTTGGCCTGGAAGCCAGTGGTGCCGGTGAGGGCCTGGGCGATAATCATGGAGAGCAGTGCGGGAACGTCGCCTTCGCAGGCGGCGGGAATGCCGTCGGCATTGAAGGACGCGAGTGCCAGGCAGCCGGTATTGCCCACTTCCGTGAGAAGGTCGAAACACCTGAGTGTGAATGCTCCAAGGCCATGCTTCTCAACAAGAACTTTAAGTGCGTTATACACCTGTACCGCACCCGGATAAGCCTTGCGGACACGCTCCGCCATGGGCTCTTCCGCGGGTGCTTGGCTGCCCTGTGCCTTCTCGATTTCCTGCAGGAGTTCCTCCATCGGCACTTCCGTCAATCGCAGTCCCAGCTTGTCCAGAATTGCGGTAGGGCTGGCCTTGCTGGCGATGAGCCAGTCCGACGGCTGGCCGATGACGCCGATGCGCAGATCCTTCATATACTCCCGTGCGGCGATGGCCTTGGAGATGGCCGATATCCTCCCGCGCAGATACTCCGGGCTACCGTGCAAAACCTCGCCCTTGAGCCCCTGCTGCTTAAGATAGGAGAGAATCTCAAGCGATGCCGCCAGCGAATTGCTCTTGCCGGATGTGAGCAGGTAATAACGCTCCGTTCCGCGAGCGAGCATCTCCGGCAGAAGCTGACGGAAAATGCCCTCCGCTCCGCCCGTGCGTACATATATCAAGCTTAAGGCGTGCGTGCCCCAATCGGCAAAATCGCTTCCGCGGAAAACATAATCCCCTGCGGGAAACACGCTCTGAAGGAACTCGTCTGAAAGGCGCCCCACGGAAACCTGGTCGTGCAGGGCGGAAGTTATAGTGTATACTGCGATCATAATCAAAAAAAGGGAAAGCTACTTACATCGCACCGCTACAACCTCCTACCCTTGCTGCATTCCTGCCCTGGGGG
>JAEEUZ010000058.1 GCA_016290725.1 Bacteroidales bacterium
CTTCGCGGCGGGCTGAACTATCCCGTGGAAGAGGCCTGCTACCAGTGCGGGCTCCGCGTTCAGGACATCCATTTCGTTTCCTGCGAACGCATAATCGAAGACCATATCATCACCGGCCTGGAGATCAAGTACGAGAAACTCCGCGTGAAGAAGGACTGCACGCTGGTCATAGGCGACATCATCGCCACAGGAGACACCCTCAAGTTGTGTCTGGACCAGGTTATCGACCGTTTCCGCCGTCGCGGCGGCAGCATCCGGAAGATCATTTTCTTCACCATCGGCGGCACGAGGGCCATCGACCTGATGGAGAAAAAGACACGCCAGATACGCAAGCTTTTCCCCGATTTCGAAGGCTTTGAGTGCTTCTTCTACGAGGGTATTTTTACGGTGTACGAAGACGCCGGAGTGAGCGGGATAAACATCCCCGACATCGACTTCGGATGGAAGGGAGGAGCTGTGGCCCCGGAATTCCGCCGCTATGTGTTGGAGCATCCCTATTCCATCCTGGAAAAATGCATAATCTACGACGGAGGGGCTCGCCGCTATGAGATCCCCGTCCATTTCCGTGAGGCCCTGGAGTACTGGGAAGGCATTTGGGGAAGGGCCGGTCAGATCGACCCGTACCGGCTTGTTGGCGAAAAATTGGGGTATGACCATCCTTTGAGCTATGAGCAGTGGCTGGATGTGACCCACTTCCGGGAATTGGCCGATGACGCTCTCAAGAGCCTTTGGGAGCAGGAAGGCCGATTACTGGAAAACGCATCGGCCCTCTCGCTTGAATCCATCGCACGGCAAAGAATAGACGCAATCACAACAATCCTTCAGCAATATGAGTAGACAAACCAAGACCGACGCCGACTACACCGGTTCCCCGGTGGACAAAAAAGGGCGCAAGAGCAACCTGAGCATGTTTATGGTGATGCTGGGCTTCACCTTCTTCTCCGCCAGTATGTGGGTCGGGCAGCAGCTTGCTGCCGGGCTGGACTGGCGCGGTTTCGTATGG
Source organism: Bacteroidales bacterium (assembly GCA_016290725.1). Lineage (GTDB taxonomy): Bacteria > Bacteroidota > Bacteroidia > Bacteroidales > UBA932 > Cryptobacteroides. Next base: position 1,004 of record JAEEUZ010000058.1, read on the forward strand.
GCCATCATTCTGGGCGGCCTCATCCTGGCTGCATATACCGGCTCCCTGGGCTGGATAGGAGCGGAGAGCGGACTCACGCTCGATATGCTCGCCCGCAGGAGCTTCGGCACCAAGGGCAGCTGGCTCCCCAGCGCAATGATCAGCCTCACCCAGACAGGATGGTTCGGCGTGGGCCTTGCAATGTTCGCAATCCCCGTGGCCAAGGAGCTTATGGGGCTTGAGGTTACTCCGGACAGCATGCCCTGGGAGGGATATCTCCTGGTGGCAGTGGCCGGTATCCTGATGACGGCCAGCGCTTATTTCGGCATCAAGAGCCTTACGATAGTGAGTTACATCGCCGTTCCTGCAGTGGCCATACTTGGCACCGTGGCGATGATTCTGGCCGTCAAAAACGGTGACGCAGGGCTTGTTGAGCAGTTTGCAAAGGGCACCAAGGACCTTGGCGTTATTGCCGGAGCGGGCCTTGTTGTGGGCAGTTTCGTTTCGGGAGGAACGGCTACTCCGAACTTCACCCGATTCGCCAAAAGCGGCAAGGTGGGCCTCATCGTCACCGTGATTGCGTTCTTCATCGGCAACAGCCTGATGTTCCTCTTCGGAGCTGTTTCCAGTATCTACGCTGGCGGTAACGACATATTCGAGGTCATGCTCAACCTGAATCTGTTCTACCTCGCAGTAGCTGTGCTTGGCCTCAATATCTGGACCACCAACGACAACGCCCTGTATTCCGCCGGCCTCGGCCTGAGCAACATCTTCGGGGTGTCCAAGAAGACGATGGTCATCATCTCCGGCCTCATCGGCACCGTGGCCGCAGTGTGGCTGTACTGGAATTTCTGCAATTGGCTCAACGTTCTAAACTGCACGCTGCCGCCGGTTGGAATCATCCTTATTCTTCACTACTTTGCAAACAGGAAGAAAGAGGTTAAGGAGCGGGCTGTGGACTGGAGCGCTATTATCGGCGTCGTTGCCGGTGCCGTGGTGGCCAACCTGGTGCACTGGGGCTTCGCTTCCATCAACGGTATGGCCGTGGCTGCCCTGTGCTGGGGCATCGGCCGCCTCATCCCCGCTTCCCGCGCAAAATAGGCTTTATTCCGAAAAATCACTATATTGTACAGATTTTTTCAAGACCACTGGTTTATGAGCACTACTGAATCGTTGGATGCGCACGCACAGGAGCTGATTGCCCAGTACAGGGAACTGCTGCCGGTATTCAAGCAGATGGCGGATATCATTCCCGAAAAGCTCAAAGGGTTTTTCGAGGAGGCGGGGATTATTGTGGCAGCGGTGGAGCACAGGGTGAAGTCGGAGTCGTCCCTGGCCGGGAAGCTTCAGCTCAAGGGCGGAAAGTACGCGAGCATTTTCGACATCACGGACCTTGTGGGTATACGTGTCATCACTTTCTACATAGACGATGTGGACAAGGTGGCATCGGTCCTGGAAAGGCTGTTCGAGATTGACTGGGAGAACTCCATCGACAAGAGAAAGGCTCACGAAATAGACAGTTTCGGCTATCTGTCGCTGCACTATATCTGCAGGATTCCAGAGCAGGCCTACAATAATCCGGAGCATCCGGAGCTGAACAAGATAAGGTTTGAGGTTCAGATGAGAACGGTCCTGCAGCATGCCTGGGCAAACATGAACCACGATACCGGCTACAAGAGCGGGGTGGAGATTCCAAAGGTGTACCTGCGCAACCTTAGCCGTCTGGCGGGCATGCTGGAGCTGGTGGACGACGAGTTCAGCCGCATAAGGCGTGAGCTGTCGGACTACAGGCGCCAGGTGCAGAAACTCGTGGCCTCCGGCAATCTGGACGAAGTGCTGCTGGACGGCGATTCGTTCAAGAGCTATATGCAGATAGGGCCGTTCGACGCCCTGAGCCGTCGCATCGCTTCCATCAACCAGGCGGAGATCCAGCCGGTGGACCTGAGCGCATTCCTTGGCGTTTTCAAGGCTATGGGATTCAAGACTCTTGGCGATATAGCAGCCCTGGTGAAGGATTATTCCGATGCCGCCTACCAGATAGCCTGTTTCCAGATGGGCATCACGGACCTGGACATTCTTTCTTCTTCCGTGGCTCCGCAGAACCTCTGCACCGCCTACATACTCAAGAAAGGCTGGGGCAAGGGAGGCCTTAAGCTTATGCTGGACGCCCTTAACGGCCCGTCGGAGGGCAACGAGTTCATGGCGGATTATCTTCTGGAACAGTCAAACGACCTTCCTTTTATGAATAAATAGCGGACTATGGCAAACAAACCTCTTAATACCGACCTTCTGGACCGCGCCATCATATTCGCGGTGAAGGCCCATGCCGGCACCGAGCGCCGTGGAAAGGGCTATCCTTACATCGTGCATCCCCTGGAGGCTGTGGAAATAGTGTCCACGATGACTGCCGATCAGGAACTTCTTGCCGCGGCGGCCCTTCACGACACTGTGGAAGACACCGACGTTACCGTGGAGCAGATCCGGGAGGAATTCGGCCCCAGGGTGGCTGCTCTGGTTGCCGATGAAAGCGACGAAATGCCGGAAGGCGTGTCGGAGGAAGAGAGCTGGCACTCCCGCAAGCAGGCCGCCATCGACAGGCTCTCACGCTCCAGCCACGACGCAAAGATGGTGGCTCTGGGAGACAAACTCTCCAACATGAGGGCCATCGCACGCGATTATTCAATTAAGGGAGATGAGCTCTGGAACATCTTCCACGTAAAAGACCGCAAAGACCACGAGTGGCATTACCGCGGTCTTGCCGATGCCCTTCGCGAACTGGACGGCACATTCGCTTTCCAGGAATTTGAAAAGTTGATAAATCAAGTATTTGCATAATGGATCCCATCAAGATTTCCCTAAGCGATTATGTCCTTTCCGGCGGCGGGGCCAATGGAGAGAGCTACGACCACAAGACCGATCCCTCGGTCATGCTCAAACTCTATTTCCCGGGCAAGATCCAGCAGCCGCTGGACGAGATGAAACTGGCCCGCAAGGTGTACGAAATGGGCATCCCCACTCCGGAGCCTGGCGAATATGTGGTAACGGAGGATGGCCGCTACGGCATCCGCTTCAAGAGGATCGTGGGCAAGAAGTCCTATTCCAGGGCAACGGGAGACGAGCCGGAGAAGGTTGCGAAGTACGCTGCCGAATTCGCAGGAATGTGCAGGCAGCTTCATGCAACCCGCGTGGACACTTCCGTTTTCGAAAACGTCAAGGACCGGTATTACCGCCTTTTGGCAGAGAATCCCTTCTTCACATCGGCGCAAAAGGATAAGCTGGGCAAGTTCATTGCCGATACTCCCGACGAAGATACGGCCATTCACGGAGACCTGCAGTTCAGCAATGCCATTTTCGTCGGCGACAAGCGCTATTTCATCGACCTTGGCGATTTCTGCTGGGGCAACCACCTCTTCGACGTGGGAATGGTGTATCTGTGCTGCTGTCTCAGCGGGGAAGATTTCATCAAGGAGACCTTCCACATGCCAAAGTCCCTGTCGATAAAGTTCTGGGAGTGCTTTGCCCCGGAGTATTTCGGTGCCGATGTACCCCTGAAGGAGGCAACGGAGCTGGTTCGCCCGTTCGCCGGCCTGAAGACGCTCATAGTGGAGCGGGATACACGCTGCCCCATGCCTGAGTTCCGTGCAGCCCTTGAATCCATACTATGATGAAGAAGAGTTCCGGCAACAGACTGGCGCTTCTGCTGGTTCTGGTGGCCGCCTTCACCCTGGAGGCAACGGCTCTGGTGCAGTATTATTTTACCCAGAGGGGCATTCGAAACGAAGCTTCCATGAGGGCGGAAAGCCAGCTGGAAGCCACGCGCAACGAAATCCTGGACGTTATAGACCAGACGGAGGCGGCCGTGCGCAACAGCGTGTGGATTGCCCAGTGGTGCCTGGATATTCCTGACAGCCTTGGTGCAGTTTGCCGTAAGCTTGTTCAGGACAACCCGGTCGTGGCAGGTTCCACGGTGGCCCTTGTTCCGGGCTATCTGAAAGACCGTCCGCTGTATTCCCCGTACGTATGCAGGGACGACCAGGGCGGTTTCCAGATGCTCTCGCTGGCAACCCAGGAGTACGATTATCCTTCGCAGGAGTGGTTCGTAAAGCCAATTCAACTGAATGGAGGATACTGGTCGGAGCCTTATGTGGACGAGGGTGGCGGCGAAATTCTGATGACCACCTACTCGATGCCGCTTCATGGCGCTTCTTCAGAGGTGGCGGCCGTTCTAACTGCAGACCTCTCGCTGGAGTGGCTCAAGGATATGATCGGCAGCATCAAGGTATATCCCAACGCGTATTGCCTTCTGGAAAGCCGCGACGGGCAGGAGATGGTGGGGCCGCCGGAGGCCGGTACCGTCAGAAAGAGCAAGAAATACTATACCTACGATACAAGGGTAGACAAAACCGGCTGGGCAATATCCATCGTAATTCCGGAAGAGGACATTTATGGCGGCCTGCGTCAGGTAGGATTCGTGGTCGCTCTCCTGCAGATACTTGGCCTCGTGATGCTCGTAGTCATTATCCGTGCTTTCTTCAAAGGCCAGAAACGCTACAGGGAGCTGGACAAGAGGCGCCAGAGAATCGAGGGCGAACTGTCCATCGCCACCGGAATCCAGATGTCGATGGTTCCCAAGACATTCCCGCCCTTCCCGGAGAGGCACGACCTGGACATGGCGGCGACAATCGTCCCGGCCAAAGAGGTTGGGGGAGACCTGTACGATTTTTTCCTCCGCGACGAGAAACTCTTCTTCTGCGTTGGCGACGTTAGCGGAAAGGGTGTTCCTGCTGCACTGGTAATGGCCGTGACAAGGACAACGTTCCGCAACCTGTCGGCCAAGGAAAACAGTCCCGGGCGGATTGTCAGGGAGATGAACGACAATCTCTCGGCAATGAACGAGAGCGATATGTTCGTTACCTTCTTCTGCGCTGTTCTGGACCTTGAAAGCGGATTGCTTCGCTATTGCAATGCCGGTCACAATCCTCCCAGAATCCTTACCGACGCCATCCGCCCTCTGTCCGTGGAACCCAACCTGCCGCTTGGCGTCATCGGCGGAATGGAATTCAAGGAGCAGGAATTGCAGTTGAATTACGACGACGCCCTGTTCCTCTATACCGACGGCCTTACGGAGGCTGAAAACGCCCAGCAGGAGCAGTTCGGGGAGGAAAGGATGGACAAGGCGCTCAGCGGAAGGAAGGGGGCCGATGCCCACCTGGAGAACATCAAGCAGAAGGTCTCGGAATTTGTTGCCGATGCTCCCCAGAGCGACGACCTCACGATACTTTTCATCCACTATCTGCCGTCCATGCAGCATCTTACGCTGCAAAACAGCATCGACCAGATAACCCTTCTGCCGCCATATGTGGAGAAGGCAGTGAAGGCGTCGAAGCTGGATCCTGTTGTAACGGAGGGCTTGAATCTCGCCCTGGAAGAGGCCGTGACCAATGTGATAGATTACGCATATCCGGAGGGAACGGTGGGCAATGTGGATATCGACACTGCGGTTACGGATACCGCACTTACTTTTACCATTACCGACAGCGGAAAGCCTTTCGATCCCACGGCAAGGGCAGAAGTGGATATCCAGGCGGGTATTGAAGACCGGCCGGTTGGCGGCCTTGGAATCCACCTTGTGCGCAAAATCATGGACGAGGTTCGTTACGAGCGCCGAGGCGGAAGAAACGTTTTGATATTAACCAAAAAATATTGATACAATGGAAGTCAAGATTGAACGCGCGGGAAGTACGGTCACTGCGTTCCTGGTGGGGAGGCTGGACACTCCGTCATCCCTGGAAATAGCTCCTCAGATGAATGCCCTTGCCGAAGAGGCAGGTGGAACCATAATCCTGGACTGCACCGAGCTGTCCTACATCTCCTCATCCGGCCTTCGCATCTTCATTACCCTGCGGAAAGCAGCCGCCGCAAAGGGCGGAAAGATAATCGTCAGGAACATCACCAACGAAATCCGCAGCGTCTTCATGATGACGGGTTTCCTGAACCTTTTCGAGATTCAGTAACCGTCCCGTGACGCGAGTGACGAAAAGTTTCATGGGCTGATTTTCGTCCCAAAATCGGCCCTTTCGTCCCAATTTGGCGGTTTTAGTCACTTTTGTCGTCCCTTCGCGACTTTTATTTCCGGGGGGCGCATTGCGAGAGTAACTTTGCAACAAATTTTGAAAGTTATGGAAATCGCAATGCCTTATAAATTCAAGCTCGACAACGCGGCCAACATTTATCCGGCCTCGATGAGCAAGCACTATTCCTCTTTATACAGGATGAGTGTGACAATGTCCGAAGATGTGGATAAAGACATCCTTCAGGCAGCACTCGAACGCGTATCCGAACGCATACCCACTTTCCGCTGCACCCTGAAGGGCGGCGCATTCTGGTGGTTCCTCCATAGGGTGGATGGTACTCCCGAACTGTGCGAACTCAAGCCTCTCCGCCGTTTCCGTTTCAAGGACCAGGGCGGTCTTCTGTACAGGGTGAGTGCAACCGGCAAGGTTATCTCGCTTGACGTATTTCATGCTCTCACTGATGGTCACGGCGCAATTACCTTCCTTCTTACGCTCGCAGGCGAGTACATTCGCAAGCGTTACGGAGTTGAGACCGGTTATAACGGCCTGGTACTGGACCCTTCAGAAAGCCCGGACTACAGCGAGGTGGAAGACAGCTTCAAGGCTGTGTTTTCCGGCCGCAAGGGGCAGTTGGAGCAGAATGTGGATGCATACCATATCAAGGGCACGCAACTCGCGCATGAAGCGGTGAAAGACACCCGCGTGATAATGCCCATGGAAGATGTGAAGAAGGTTTGTGCGGAGAACGGCTGCAGCATCACGGATTTCCTGGTTAGCGTGATGCTGTGGTCTCTCCAGAAAGAGCACGCCGCGGATCCCACCCCGGAAAAGGACGTTCTGAAAGTATCGGTCCCCGTGAACCTGAGGCCGATATACCATACCCGCACCCTCCGCAACTTCTCCTCTTATGTGAATCTGGGGATGGATGTGGCCGATGAATACCTCACCTTCAGTGAGATCATGGAACTGGTGATGGCCCAGAAGGAGCACGACCTTCGCCTGGAGAACCTGGAGCCCAAGATTGCGGCCAACGTGGAACTGGAAGAAATGCTCCTGGTTCGCTGCCTGCCCCTTTTCGTGAAGCACCCCATCATCGACATAATCAATCTCCATCACGGCGACCGTTTCTGCTCGCAGACAATGTCCAACCTTGGGAATGTTTCTATGCCCGAAGGCATGAAGCCCTACATCACGGATGTGGACTTCATTCTTGGCCGCCAGAGGGGAAACAGCGGTGCATGCTCATGTGCGGGCTATAACGGGAAACTCTATTTTCACCTCACCCGTAAAATAGCCGAGGATACCTTCGAGCAAGCGTTCATCGAGCAGCTTGGCGTCTTAGGTATCCCCGCAGAGGTTAGTGTGAGCAATCTGGCTTAATCGAAGTTGTCCGTGTAGGAGAAGGAGTCCCTTGTCTGGTTGCCAAGGTCTACGACAGTGAAGCAGGGGTCTGAGGGCTCCAGGAAGGTCCAGCCGTCGTAGTGGGCTTTGGTGGCAAACCGGCCTAGCTTTTTGGAGACCGTTGTTCCCTGATAATACATGATAACCTTCATGTAGGGGAACTTGCCGGCGTACTTGGATTTGTAGGTGCCAAGATAATAGGCCTTGCCGGCCTCCAGTTCCAGGGTGCCGAAATAATCCCCGATTTCCTCTCCTTTGTTAACGAATCCGCCGCTGCCGAAAGGTATGTCCATATAAGTTACACGGTATACCCCGGCAGGAAGATCTTCAACCACGACGTCCTTGGACATGTTTCTGATGGCCCTGGAGCGGTATTCTTCTCCGGTATCCACATTGGTGAGAAACAGGATAACGCCGTTGCCGCTGGAGGTGAAAACCCTCATCGATGACGACATGGCGACAAGCGCTCCCTGCGGAGCCTGTGAAAATGCCTGGAAAGCAAGCAGCAGCGCGGCTGCGACAGCTATTAATCTTTTCATATTAGTCTGGGATAATGATTTCGTAGGATTTGCCGGGTTTTACGGTGAGCTTTGTGTCCCGCAGCCAGGGGTTGGCTTCCCTGAGCCTGTAGAAGGTGGTGCCGTGTTTTTCGGCGAATTCCACCAGGTCTTCCACCGTGGAATTAACCGTTATGATGTTTCGCACTTCAAGCGGGGGATACATCTCGTTTTCGCCGATGTCGTAGCCGAAGGCCCGGGGGTCTTCGAAAAACATCTTGGCGGCGAGAAGGCGGAACATGTAGCGGGAAGTCTCTTCGGGAAGGGTAACGTTCATTGCGAAGCTCTGGTGCTGGGCCGTGAGCCTTTTGTTCACGTTTCCGGAACCGAAGTTGTAACTTGCGGCGGCCGTCATCCAGTCTCCGTATTTCTTTCGGGCCGATTTGAGCATCCTGCAGGCGGCCACCGTTTCCTTATATATATTGAAGCGCTCGTCCACCTCCGGGGTGATTTCCAGGCCGTAGTCCTTTGCTGTTGCCTCCATGAACTGCCACAGGCCGGAGGCTTTTGCCGATGAAACCGCCTTGGGGTCCAGCACGCTTTCGATGGCCATGAGGTACTTCAGGTCTTCCGGCAGGCCGTTTGCCTTCATGATGGGCACAACCACGGAGAAGATGCGCTTTGAGCGCTTGAGCATGAGGGTGCTCACGGTATGGCTGTGGGTGAAAGCGATGAGTTCGCGGTCCATGCGCTCGTAGCGGTCCGGGGTGTTCAGATACACAGTGTCTCCGGCGAACACCACATACTCCGGCACTCTTGGTGGCCTGGGGTGCGTGGGCGGGAAGGGGAAATACTGCTGGGCTTGTACCGTGAGGCACAGAAGTGCTGCGGCAAGTGCGAAGACAATCTTTTTCATATAGTCGGCCTAGTTCTTATTCCTTTCGAGTATAAATGTATAAATGGAGTTCAGGAGTTCTTTGTCTGAAGTGTAGGAGGAGCGGCCCAGTTGAACCAGCGTGTTGATACCGCAGTCCATGATAACGGTCCCGGAAGCGGCCGCAGCCAGGGCACTATGCAGCGCCTGTTGCCTTTCAGGAACATCCTTGAGGGTATACTTCCCGCAAGGACTCTTAACGCCAGGCTGGTCCATAATGTCTTCAACGGCGCTGTAATCGAAGCCGATGCTCTCTTTCTCGTCCAGAATGGCCTCGTGACATGCGGCCGCATAGGCCATTACCCGCTTGGAAACCTCTTCCGCACAGGTGAAGCCCAGCAGTTCCAGATGAGGAATGCTTAAAGCAGCGGCCATTTCGCGAACGCGGTCGATGTATGCGAAATACTCTTCGTCGGAGGCTCCAGTGGGCAGGCCGATGGTGTATACCCGCTTCACCGCCGGCTCGCCAAGAGCCGCCGCGGCACTGTCGACAGCCATCTCCAGCGCTGCCACGGTGCCGTACACGGGATTGAGCCAGTAGTCCGGAAGATCTTCCCCTTCGCAGGGCTTCTCGCAAAGCATAAAGCCCTCGAAAAGCCACCCTCTCTCACATGCGACCCCGGGCGCAAGGCGCTCCGCTCCATAGCGATATATGGCTTTATCCGGGCTCCCGCATGAGATTTTCCAAATGCTGTGAGGGATAATTATGCTGTCCCTGGCCTCTTCCCAGGCATATAGTTCTGGCGCGAACACCTCCGGCCCCTGCTTGCAGGAAACAAGCAGCAGACCAAGGGCCAAAGTGAGCATAAAATGCAGTTTCATGCTCACAAAGGTAAGAAAAAACTCGTTATTATTCCTTCGGTTTATCAAGAATAATTCATACCTTTGCATCGGAAGGGGAGAGAGTGTATGAGTTCGCCCCATTCTCTCTCCTAAAACCTTCCTGAATTGACCACCCCTCGATCGGGGTGGCTTTTTTGTCCCATATGCCTATCTGTTTATCAAACTTGTGAAGTACGAAGATAGAAGATTCTATTGATAATTCAAAGAACCAATATTTTTTCGTATCTTGCGACCAAACAATTCTAAATCTATGAAACGTATACTAATACTTCTGGCAGTTCTGCCTCTTCTGTTCTCATGCGAATTCAAAACTTCGTTCGACGGGATGCGTTCTCCTACCATCAAGGGATTCGCTTATAGCAAGCAATATGGTACCAATGTGGGTGACGAGGCTGCGAACAAGGCTCTGGAGGCCGTGAGTGTGGGAAAGAGCAAGTTCTCGGGCAAGAAAGGCGACACAGTTGACTTTCAGGTTCAGCTGAACAGCAAGAACTTCGGCGGCAAGACCAACAGCCTTGAGATGTACTGGTGGCAGGAAGGAAAGCTCACTTACGAGAGCGAAACCAAGGTGACGATTTCCAAGATGAACGGCCAGTTCACCTTCGTCGAGGGAACCTGGGACCTTGTGCGCGATGAAGACGGCGACCTTGTAACCCTCACATCCGGAGAAAAAATCCTGAACCTCAAGTTCTGGCACGAAAACGACTGATTTGCTCCGTAAAATGTAATTCACTGAAAATTAGTGCATAACGCAAATTGCCTGGGGCAAAAAGTCCCCAGGGTATTAGTATAATGTGTTGTGCCTCAGCGACTTGCATTTTACGGCAAAAAACAAATCTTATGAAAAGAATACACGCATTCCTGCCGGAAGGGATCGGCGCAAAGGCCCTGGAAGGGCAATGGGAAATCGACAAGATATCGGTCATCGGTGGGCCCCTGGGGGAGACATCGACTATAAAGGCCATTGCCGGCGAGACAAGGGCGGAGTTCACCCTCATTTACACCAAGTCCACGGAATTGTCGATGGTGCACTATGCCCTGGAGCGCATGCTTCAGATTGCCGATGACACCGGTGCCAGCCTGCTGTATGCCGACCATTTCCTGCAGAAGGCCGATGAACTCACGCCGGCACCCGTCATCGACTATCAGAAGGGCTCGCTCCGGGACGACTTCGATTTCGGCGGTCTGCTGCTATACAGGACATCGGCCCTCAAGGAGGCATCGGCCCGGATGGAGAAGGATTACCACTTTGCCGCGCTGTACGACCTGAGGCTCAAGGTTTCGCAAAAAGGCAGGATAGAGCACATCGGCGAGTATCTCTACTACGAGATAGAGACGGACCTCCGCTCTTCCGGAGAGAAACTGTTCGATTATGTCGACCCCCGCAACCGTGCCTCGCAGATCGAGATGGAGGATGCCGTCACGGAGCATCTCAAGGCGATAGGCGGATATCTGGAGCCTGTGTTCCGCACAATCGACCTTGACGAGGGAGAGTTCCCGGTGGAAGCCTCGGTGGTGATTCCCTGCAAGAACCGCGTGAAGACGATTGCCGATGCCTTGAAATCGGCCCTTTCCCAGAAGACCTCCTTTCCTTATAATGTAATAGTGGTCGATGATAACTCGGAGGACGGCACAGTGGATGTGATAAAGAACTTCCTGGGGGATCCGAAGCTTGTGTATATCGCCCAGGATCCCACATGGCATGCCATAGGCGGGAACTGGAATGCCGCCATCCATCATCCTCTTTGTGGCCGATATGCGCTCCAACTGGATTCTGACGATATTTACAAGGACGAAAATACCGTGCAGAAGTTCGTGGACGCATTCCGCGCCCAGCGCTGCGCCATGGTGGTTGGCTGCTACGAGATAACGGACTTCGACCTGAATCCGCTGCCCCCGGGAGTGGTGGAGCACAGGGAGTGGACTCCGGAGAACGGCCGCAACAACGCCCTTCGCGTGAACGGCCTGGGCGCGCCCCGCGGCTTCTATGTGCCGCTGCTTCGCTCGCTCAATTTCCCCACAACAAAGTACGGAGAGGACTACGCCGTGGGCCTTCGCATCAGCCGCGAGTACCAGATTGGCAGAATTTGGGATGTTTTGTACACTTGCCGTCGCTGGGGCGGGAATTCCGACGGAAACCTTAGTATTGAGAAAGTTAACGCCAATAACTACTATAAGGACCGCATCCGCACTTGGGAACTTGAGGCAAGAATAGCGAAAAAAATGTAAAAAATTCTTGAAAAATATTTGGTAGTTTAAAAAAAGTTCGTACCTTTGCAGTCCCGCTTGAGAAAAGAGCGGGATTTTTAACGCCCTTCGGGGAGTTAAAGAACGAGCAAAAGCTCATTGACAAGACTGAAAGGAAAGTACAAGCAAGTACCGAATAGTGTAACACTATTTACAATAAACGAGCGTCTATTCCTTGGAAAAGGAAATGTCACGGATCAAACCAGATTTATATAATAATATACAATGAAGAGTTTGATCCTGGCTCAGGATGAACGCTAGCGGCAGGCTTAACACATGCAAGTCGAGGGGCAGCGCGGGTAGCAATACCTGGCGGCGACCGGCGAAAGGGTGAGTAACGCGTG
>JAEEUZ010000223.1 GCA_016290725.1 Bacteroidales bacterium
ATGCACCCTGGGAGCGGACCTTCGTCCGGGTTGGAGATACGTGCTGTTATTGCTTTAGAAATGCTAAGTGCCCATGAGAAATGGTTGAGGCTGCAAAATTACAATATTAAGACGGAAGTTGCAAGAGGAATCTATCAGATAATTCGTATATTTGTTCAACCAAACCACATGATTATGCCTTCAGCTAAGATTTTTTCCATCGGCCTGTTCATAGACGGCAACTATTTTAAATTGATAGACAGAGGCTTGGAGAAGGAAGGCCGACGCGTCAATCTGAAAGGGCTCCTCAAGTACATTCAAAAATCCGTGGCGGAGAAATACGGACTGGATGCTGCTGCCTGCGTGGTCACGGAGACTCACTTCTTCCGGGGCAGATACAGGGCCAAAGTGGCCAAGGACAAAAACATGCTGCTTAGCGACAGACTTTACGAAGACCGGCTCATCGAGAACGACGTGGTGTTCCACTACAAGCACGTTTATGACCTGCCGGACGGCACTCCGCACGAGAAGGGAATTGACGTCTGGTTTGCGCTGGAAGCCTATGAGCTGGCAGTTTACCGGGACTTCGACTTTGTGGTGATGATAACGGGCGATGCCGATTACGAGATGCTGGCCCGCAAGATAAAGTCCCTCAAGAAGCCCGCCATCCTCCTTTCCTGGCACTACGACGAGACGGATTCCACCGCCAAGGCACTGAAGGAAGAGATTTCCTACCAAATCAACATCAACTCACTGTTCCGGACAGATCCTTCACTGAAGAACTCCATTACCGAGGCCGCGAGTTCGTAGGAGTTGACGCAGTAAGTAGTTAGTCAACTTTGAGAGCCCTGTACCGAACCATATTTTCCCTGCTGTTCATGCTGCTTGCCTGGAGCGTCTCAGGCAAGGAGGAACTCTATACTGTCACGGCGGATTACGCCATGGTACGCTCTAACGTGGAAGGCAAATTTACCTATGTTGCCTAGATGTGGAGGGACGATACCGTTCTTGTGCTTAGGATGTATGACAAGACCTGGGCCGAGATAAAGGTGGGCGACGGTGTTGGATATATCATGAGGGCTGCCATCGAAAGAAAGGGCCCGGCGGAAACTTCGCAAGAGAGGATTAAAGAGAAGAAAAGGCCCTTGCACGACGCCTGGGAGGGTTTCGTCGGCTGGCTTCACAGTCTGGGCTGGGGGGACGTCCTTGAGAAGATAGGCCGATGGATAGGAACCATCATCGTCATAATCCTGCTGATCCTGGCCTTCCTGTTCAAGGAGGAACTGGCGGCGCTTCTGATGCCCCTGGCTTTCATGGCTGGAATAGGCTCCCTCATCGGCGGAATCTTTTTTCATGAATGGGGTATCGGCGCAGCCGTCGGAGCGGCGTTAGGCCTTTTCGTCGTCTTAAGGAGTATCGGCTTCAATAGCATCAGCAGAACCGTCCGGGCCCTTATGGGTATCGGCTATTATGTCATCTCTTTCCCTTTTTACGTCCTGAACCAGCTCCAGTACATCCTCTCGGAGCCATGGCGCTACTTTTTCAAGAAGGAGCATTTCTCTGAGAAGACAAAAGATGTACTCCGGATTGTATTTGAAGTCCTGCAGGTGCTGTTATATATAGTTCTCACACCGCTCCGGCTGGTGAATGCCGTCTATTACAACATCATTGTTCACTGCATAACGGAAATCTATGACCTCCTGCTGGAAGTCTTTGTCCCCAACAGCGGGAAGGAGGGTGCCGGCAATGTCTTCAAATGGATTCTCCTGCTGCCTTGGAGACTGCTCCGCTATCCGGTCCTTCACGGGATTCTGGTTATTGTTGAAAGCGTAATCTGGACTGTCATAGACATCTTTGTCCCGGCAATCACCCTGTACCACGGGACGGACCTCACTGCGGGAAAAAGCATCGTGGGAAGCAGGCGCCGCAACGGCACCCTTGCGTGGGACAGCGGCACGTTCCGCGCCAGCGACAGCAGCTGGGCGGGAATCGGCGTGTATTTCGCCGCCAAACGGAGAGTGGCGAGCGCCTATGCAAACGACCCCTACAGGCTAAGCGACAAGGATCCGGTTGTCATTGTATGCCGGGTGTCGCTTGGAAGAATCATCAATTATTCCCTGGCTCCCTATCAGGTCTATTATGCGGCCGGGCAGAACGGACACCCGCCGACGATAAACAAATATGCTGAAAAGGCGCACTACACCACGGGAGAATGGTGGAATGACCGGGGAAAGTATTGGGAGTACTGCCTTTTCGACTGGAAAAACCTGTATAATTCCCGCTGGCGCATCCGGCAGATATATATCTTCAATCACCGTACACTGATGGCGCAGCATGTGCCTGGGGGAATGGCCCACTGGCTGTTCAAACTATAGCAATTACAATTCCTGGAAAACCGTCAGGAAGAAACGGATGGCGCTGATGCCGTGAAGGCTGTAATCGCCGAAATCGTACTGGACCAGGGTGTTATCCTTGAAGTATTCCTGGGCCTTGAGGGCGTTCACGAAGGGAACCATCTGGTCCTGGTGGCTGTGGAAGAGATACAGCGGGGCGCGGGGCGTGAAACGGAGCAGGGAATTTCTCTGCAGGGATTGGTAAAGCATACTCATGGGCTGGCCGTTTTTGT
>JAEEUZ010000224.1 GCA_016290725.1 Bacteroidales bacterium
CGGCGGCCTTGGCGTCCTTCGCATAGAAAAAGACCGTCCGGTCAGGACGCAGGCCGATATTGGGCTGGGCGAGGAGTGAGAACGACATCGCCGCGAACGCGACGAGCGTCGTCAGGGATCTTTGTACTTTCATTATTTTATTGTTTTATTTGCCGAGAAGATAAAGGACGGGAACATCGAGGCGCGAAGCCCAGGAGCCTTCCACGTGGGAAAGGCCTGGGTAAACCTTGCTTACGTAATGGGCGTCGTCCCAGCCGGCGTCCTTGAACATCTTGTCCAGACGGTCCTGGTACTTGGGGTACTGGGCGTCAAGTGTCTGGTCGCCGCGGTCCATGTACAACTTGCAGCTGTTAGGCTTGAGGTTGGCCTTCAGATAGTCGACATAGCACTGGTTGGCAGGATCGATGAACTCCTGTTCTGCCTCATAATTGGTGATATAAAGCACTGAATGGGTGGAGAGGCATCCGGCTCCGCCGAACACTTCGGGATACTTCGTCACGGCGTAGGAGGAGATCAGGCCACCCATGCTGGATCCCATATGGAAAGTGTGCTCCCTGTCCTTGCGTGTAGAATAAGTCTTGTCTATGAAGGGTTTGAGCTCATCTACAAGGAATTTCAGGTAGTTGTTGCCGAGGAGGTCGTCCTCGCCGAGCCTCTTGCTCCTGGAATACTCCTTCAGCTCGGGAGAATAGAGGTCGAATACATCCTGGGGGAAGTACTCCTGGCTCCTGGTACGGAATGAGTTGGCCACTCCGACCACGATGCAGTTCTGTATCTTTCCTTCTTTGAGAAGACCGCCGAACACCTCGTCGACGCACCATTCCTGATGGTTGAACATCTTCTCGGCATCGAAGAGGTTCTGGCCGTCGCTCATGTAGACGACGGCGTACTTCCTGCTTCTGGAGTAATCTTCCGGCAACCAGACATAAACGTTCCGGGGTGTCACGAGTCCGGAAGGGGATTCGAAAGCCGGATAGAAATCGAGTTTGCCGACAGAGACATTGGGCTTGTCGGGATTGCCGTCACCAACGGTTCCGGCAGTCTTGTCCGGCCCGCAGGACGTGAATGCAAGCAGCGCCACAGCGGCTGCAGCAAGGATTCTGGAGAGATTCATGGCCATAATTATGTGTTGTTTCCAATTGCCTGTTTGTTCAGTCCAAAATTAAGGATTCTGACTAACAGACCAGTTGCACAATTATGCCTAATAAATGAAAATTCTCGCCAGAAGAAGCGGCATCAGCGTTTCGGCTTGATGTTGAGGTTGACGCCAAGGATGTCTTCGCTGTCCACGATGGTCCAGCTGCTGCCAGGATAAATGCCGATGGTGCGTTCCGTATCGAAGCCCATCGCCTTCAATTCCTCAATGACCTTGTCACGTTCTTCTCCCTCAATTGTCCGTTGGACAGGGCTTCGCGGTCAATGCTGTTCAAATTCAGGTCTCCGCCTTGCGGAGTGTTGACGTTGCAAGAGCAAACGATGGCACCGATGGCTGCCAGAATGGTAATTATCTTCTTCATGGAGACGAAGTTACCAATTAGCCTAAAAATATTCAACCGTCGGGAGCAGGATTTTGTATATTTGAGAGTTTTAATCAGTAAATGATCCGACTTATGAAAAGGTATATCCATATCCTGTCCGCCATGCTTCTGAGCATTGCCGCAGCCGCTCAGGAAAAGGCGGTGCAAAGCAGTTTCATGATCGGCGCCGGCCTGTTCGGCGAGACTGGGAGCAGTGCGGAGAATGTATTCCCCGGTGCCGTACTGCGCCTGTCATACGGACTTGACGTCAAAGTGTCTGAAACATGGTCAGTGATGCCTGGTGCAGGTTACCGAATCCAGCTGGGAGAAATCAACCACATAGGATGGGTTGGCGGAGATCCCACCGGAATGGAGATGGCTGACATTTTCTGCCAGGCCAGATACCGTTTTGGATCCGAAGGGCAAAGGACTGTCGCAGGGCTCGGTCCCCAGTTCTCATATATGGTTCTGCCCGACACATATTACATCGATGCCGATCCAAACAATCCCAGGAACGGAAAGGAGACATTCGGGAAATGGGACATCGCCCTGCAGCCATGCATCATATTCCAGAGGGGGAAGCATTGGCAATGGGGATTCGAGGCGAGCGTCGGACTGCGCAACATGCTGCGGCAATATCCGGAATACAATGTCTCCGGAACTGTCCGGCTTCACAATCTGATGTTGACTTGCGGCTGGAGGTTCTAGCCGATCTGTGCTCCATATGGTCGATTCCGGGCGTTTCAGCGTGAAATCGCCCGTTATTTTAAACTTTTTTGAATATATCGCTTGCGACATAAAATAATTGTCGTATATTTGCATCGTGAACGATATAAATACAAGGATATGAAAAAGATTTATGAATTGAAGGCCCTGAACAACAAAGGTGTCGAAGTTGATTTCTCCCAGTATGAAGGCAAAGTCCTCCTGATTGTCAATACCGCTTCCAAATGCGGATTCACCCCTCAGTACGACGGTCTCGA
>JAEEUZ010000059.1 GCA_016290725.1 Bacteroidales bacterium
GTATGTGCTCTGGTCTGCCATAACACAAGTTTTGCCACAAATATATGACAAATTTGTGGCAAAACAAATAAAACGAAGAAAAACTTTTTTCTTAAAAGTGAGAATGAAAGTGAGAACAAAAAAGAAAACCCGCTAATAATCAGCGGGTTCCTGTGGTGCTGGGAAGAATCGAACTGCCGACACATGGATTTTCAGTCCATTGCTCTACCATCTGAGCTACAGCACCATCGTTTTGGGAATGCAAAGGTAATGCTTTTTTTTGAATCTGCAAATAATTTTGCATCCAGTGTTTCTACACCAGCGACAGGGCCACTTTCATCATGTTGGTGAAGCCGGTGCGGCGCTCTTCCGCGGAGGTGACTTCGCCGGTGAGGATGTGGTCGGAGATGGTGCAGATGGTGAGGGCGCGTTTGCCGGCGCGGGCGGCGTTCATGTACAGGGAGGCGGCTTCCATTTCGATGGCATAGACGCCCATGTTCATCCACTTGTCGTTGTGGGGGAATTCGCCGTAGAAGACATCGGCCGACATAACATTGCCAACGCGGTAATTCAGGCCAAGGCGTTCGCATTCACCGGCGGCGCCGCGGATGAGGTCGAAGTCGCCGATAGGGCAGAAGGTGCCGGGGAGTTCGAACTGCGCCGCGTAGTTGGAATCTGTGCAGGCGCCCTGGGCGATCACGATATCGCCGATGTGGAGATCCTTGTAGATGGACCCGGCCGAGCCTACGCGGATGATGGTCTTAACATCGTAGAAATTGAACAGTTCGTAGGAATATATGCCGATGGAGGGCATTCCCATTCCGTGGCCCATCACGCTCACTCTCTTGCCTTTGTAGGTGCCGGTGAAGCCCAGCATTCCGCGGACGTTGTTGAACTGAACGGGATTGTCGATGAAATTCTCCGCCATGAACTTGATGCGCATGGGATCTCCCGCCATGATGACGGTTTCCGCAATTTCGCCCAACTTGGCTTCGATATGGGGTGTAGGAACTTTTGCCATAATATATATAAGGTTAAGTGTTAAAATACGAGGAATGCGATGCCTGCGGCAAGCGCTGCGCCAACCATGGGGCCGGCAACAGGCACCCAGCTGTAGTACCAGCCGCTGCCTTTCTTGCCCTTGATGGGCAGGATTGCGTGTGCGCAGCGGGGGCTAAGGTCACGGGCGGGGTTCAGTGCATAACCGGTGGTTGCACCGAGCGACATGCCGATGGACATGATGATGCAGGTAACGGGGAATGCGCTCACTGCTCCCACCACACCGGTATTTCCGGGAGCGGCCAGGGCGATGATCGCGAACACCAGCAGGCAGGTTGCCACCACTTCGCAGAAGAAGTTGCGCCAGGGGTTGTGGATTGCAGGCATGGTGCAGAAGGTGCCGAGGATTGTGTCCGGGCTATCTGCCGTGGCTTTGTAGTGATCTTTGTAGAACAGCCACACCAGCACGGCGCCAACGAAGCCGCCCAGCATCTGGGCAACGACATAACCCAGCACATCCGACCAGGGGAACGAGCCGAATATGGCAAGGCCCAGCGATACGGCAGGGTTCAGGTGGGCACCTGAAACGGGGCCTGCGATGAAAACGCCCGCCATAACGGCAAAGCCCCAGCCCAATGTGATCACGATCCAGCCTGCGCCCTTCGCCTTTGATTTCTCCAGCGAGCATGCGGCGCAAACGCCATCTCCGAGCAGCACCAGCACCAGCGTGCCGATAAACTCAAAAATATACTTTTCCATAAACATACCCTCTTATTCTATTTTATTGTTCTCTTAATTGCATCTTCCCAGCCGGCTTTGAGGGAGGAGACATCCGCGCCGGTGGGGGAGAAGACGCGCTCTGCTTTCCACTGGCTTTTTACTTCCTCCAGGGAGCCCCAGTAGCCAACGGCGAGGCCTGCGAGGTAGCAGGCGCCGAGGGCCGTGGTTTCCGTCACCTCCGGGCGAACCACCGACGAGCCCAGGATATCGGCCTGGAACTGCATCATGAGGTTGTTACGGGAGGCGCCGCCATCCACTTTAAGTTCTGCGAGCCGCACGCCTGCGTCACGCTCCATGGCGCCCACGATGTCCATCGTCTGGAAGGCGATTCCCTCCAGGGCTGCGCGGGCGATATGGGCCGCAGTGGTGCCGCGGGTGATGCCGCAAATAACGCCGTGTGCATACTGGTCCCAGTACGGGGCGCCCATGCCGGTGAGTGCCGGCACGAAGTACACGCCGCCATTGTCCGGAACCGTAGAAGCCAGAGCCTCTATTTCGCCGGAGCTACGGATGATTCCCAACCCGTCGCGAAGCCACTGCACCACGGAGCCGCCCACGAAGATGGATCCTTCAAGGGCGTAGTTCACTTTGTCGCCGATCTTCCAGGCGATGGTGGTGAGGAGGTTGTTCTTGGAAAGGATGGGCTTCTCGCCGGTGTTCATCAGCAGGAAGCAGCCCGTGCCGTAGGTGTTTTTCACCGAGCCGGGCGTGGTGCACATCTGGCCGAAAAGTGCGGCCTGCTGGTCCCCGGCGATACCGCCGATGGGAACCTCGTGCGCAAAGATCGTTGTTTTGGTGCAGCCGTACACCTCCGAGGAGGACTTCACGGCCGGCATCATCGACAGGGGAATGCCGAAGAGTTCCAGCAGTTCCTTGTCCCACTCCAGCGTGTGGATGTTAAACAGCATGGTGCGGGAGGCGTTTGTAACGTCTGTTACGTGCACGCTGCCGCGCGTTAGCTGCCACACAAGCCAGGAATCCACAGTGCCGAAGCGCAGCTTGCCCTCATTCGCCTTTTCGCGCGCGCCGGGCACATTGTCCAGAATCCATTTGATCTTGGTGCCGGAGAAATATGCGTCGATGATGAGCCCCGTCTTGGAGCGTATGAAATCCGTATGGTCGCGCAGGGAGTCGCAATACTCCGAGGTGCGCCTGTCCTGCCACACGATGGCATTGTACACGGGTTCACCGGTTTCCGCGTCCCATACGATGGTTGTTTCCCTTTGATTTGTTATGCCGATAGCGGCGATTTCCTTGCCCCCGATGCCGATCCTCGAGATGGCCTCCGCGATTACCGCGGCCTCCGACGACCAGATTTCCATGGGGTTGTGTTCCACCCAGCCGGGTTTGGGGAAGTACTGGGTGAATTCCATTTGCGCCGTGGAGCGGATATGCCCCTCATGGTCGAAGACTATCGCCCTCGAGGAACTGGTGCCCTGGTCCAGCGCAAGAATGTATTTTTCCATTGATTAAAGGTTAAGTTTCAGTGTGTTTTGCCTTTACCGGCTCACTTTTCCGCTGCCATAGGGGAGGCTGATGCCGCCGTCGCGGATGCCATTCTTGAAGTGGCCGAGCCAGGCGCTGCCGTCATCGGCCAGGAAGATACCCAGACCGCTTGCCACGCCCCGGAAGGTTTCTCCGAAGTATACTCCGCCTTCCATGGGAATCCATTCGAAGCGATAGTCTGAATAATCGCCCTTGCCGGGATACAGGTCCGAAGGGGCGCCGGCGGAGAAGCGGCCGCGATAAAGCGCGCGGCCATATTCGTCGTAGCAGGTGCCGTTGCCGGAGGCCTTGCCGGCGGAATATCCGCCAACGTAGACCATGCAGCCTTCGCAGGCTCCGAACTGGAAGCTGCTGCCGCCAACCAGGTAGATGCCTTCGCCACTGCGGGTGCCGTTGTCGTACTGGCCAAGGTAGCATGAACCGTCGTACCATTTATAAATGCCGAAGCCGTGGCGTTTGCCGGCGGAGTTCAGTTCGCCTTTGAAGCGATCTGCGTTGCCATCTGCATTCTTGTACGTTTTGGTTACGTTGCCCAGCACCTTTTCCAGCGCTGCCACCCAGCCGGTGGAGGAGAGTTCAACTCCCGCGGTTTCCGCCTGGGAGACGTTTATCTTCACGGTTTTGGACCCTGCGGTTACGTGGAAAACGAAGCTGCGGGCTTCACCGTCGTTGGCGCTGCAAACGAGGATGAAGCTAGTGCGGGATTTGTTTTCCAGGATGCACCAGGAGGGGAGACCGGTTACCGAATAGTCCGATGCATTTGTGTCGACGAAGAATATTTCCCTGCCGCCCGCAGCGTCGAAGCTGCTGGAGGATTCCGTGGCATTGCTATCCACGTACAGGTAGATATTCTGGGGGCGCGGTGCCATTTCCTCCGCGGCTGCCATGAAGGAGCCGTGGAGGAATAGCATAGCGCTTATAAGTATGAGCCCAAATGTTCTCATGGTTTAATCTCCGTCGTCTTCGTACTCTCTCATTTCAATTTCCGAGCCATCGTAACGCATGAACAGCTGACCGTTCAGTCCTTCACGCTTATTTTCCGACCACAGACCGAAGCAGCTGTCGAAATCGTCCCACACGTGAACGCCCCATCCGTGGAGCTGAGTGCCGTATGTTTCGCCGATGTACCACCTGTGCCACTCGTGGATGCTTGAATCCATGTGCACAATCTGGAAGAGATAGCCGGAATAGTTATCCCCGTTGGGATAGGTGCCGGTGGGAACGCCGTTTTCGAATTCGCCGTAATAGATGAGCTTGCCGTCCCTGTCGTAGCAGGTGCCGGTGCCATGGGCCTGGTTGTTATTGAACTCGCCCACATAGATCTTGGTGCCGGGGCAGTTGGTGAATTCATAGGTGAAATCGCCGATGATGTAGATACCCATGCCGGTGCGTTCGCCATCCACCCATTCGCCGAAGTAGAAGCTCTTGACGGGCCAGTAGTATGCGCCGTAGCCGTTGCGGAGGCCACCGCTCATGAGGCCCTTGTAGCAGCTGCCGTCTGAATAGGTGCTGGTGGGATTCGCAAGAGCCTTGCGGAGAATTTCAATCCAGGTATCCGGATCCGAGATGATGTTGGGAGTGCCGAGGTAGGTGCTTTCAAAGTCGCTCTGGTCCACATCGCCGCCGTTCCAGGGATCGTAGGATTCGCCATTGGGATTGCCGGCCTGATTCACGTAGATGGTAACTTTGAGTTTGCCGGCCTCTACACGGAAATAGTCGCTCCTTTCATCCGTCATGGAGTTGGCCTCGCATACCAGGAAGAAGCTGGTTGCGGTTTTGCTCTCGATTGTGCAGAATCCGGGAATGCCCCAGAAATCATAATCCGGACTGTCTGTTTCCACGTAGAAGATTTCTCTGCCGCCGTCGCACGTGAAGTTGGCAGTGATAGAATCGTCATCATCACCCTTCTTGCCGTCGATGAGGAGCTTTTTGGGATTTGCATAGGATTCCTGCTCCACGTTGATGCGGGCTTCGTCGTTGCCGTCGTTCACGGTTACGCCCATGTAGTCCGAGCGGTATACGGGAGTTTTGTTGGGTTCGCAAACCAGGTCGAAGCCCTTGGAGGTTACGTTTTCAATCTTGCAGAAAGAAGGAACGCCCCAATAGTCGAAGGGAATGCCCGCTGCGGTTTTAACATCGATGTACCTTCTGCCGCCCTGTTTGGGGAAGGTGAAGTTGAGAACCCTTTCGCCGTTCACCCATACAAGGGGTTCCGGTTCCGGATCTGCGATAACGGTGCACTTCTGGGTGGCGAGTAGCTTGCCCTTAACCCAGACTTCAACCGTGTATTCACCTGCCTCGAAGGAGCCGCCGGAGTTGGTGCCCCAGCCGGAAAGGAGGGCTGTGTTGCCGTCTCCGGGGCGGGTAGTAAGATCCACAGTGTAGCTGTATTCATTTTCTTCATCGCCGGAAAGGGTTCCGTCCGGCCTGAGGACCTTCACGCCCACTGTAATGGTTTCGTCATTCTGCGCTGAATAGGTGATGCGCGGAGTGAGGTAGAACAGCTCCGACGAGAGATATGCCTGGCCGTAAGGGGCGAGTTCATTGTCGTCTACATCCGTGTTGCCGATTTCCAGTTTGGTAATGGAGAAGCCGGACATGTGAGAGCGGCAGGCGGCGATGAGGGCGTCCAGGTCGTTGTTGGAAGGAAGATCGCTGCATTTTTTAGCCGCCACGAAGAATTCCACGGCTTTCTGGTGCAAACCTCTTTCGCAAAGTGCAATGCCTTCTGCGCGGGTTTCCGCATAGCATCCCCGGCCACTTGCCATGGCCATGAATGAGGAAGCCATTCCAAGGAGCACGGCTCCGATTAAGAGAAGTGACTTTTTCATATAAATAGAATTAGTGTTGAATAATCACATTTTTTACCTCTCAAATATAAGTAATAAAAAGCACATAAACAACTTTATGCGCCGCGTACATATCCAAATGTGGTGCCAGAGCCTCTCAGAGACCGGAAACTCCGTAGCCGAACAGAGCGAAATCCCCCTTGAGGGGATCGTCCGGGAAAACCTTCGCCAAGGCCGATGTGAGCTTGATTGCTGCGCTCATGGAGGCGGTGCGGCTTTTCACGAGCCCCAGTTTCCCGGCTTCCGAAAGCACATGGGTATCCATGGGAATGATGAGGGTTCTCTTGTCGATGAAACCGCTCCACAACCCCAGGTCCACGGGGGAGCCGTCCCGGACCATCCAGCGAAGGAACATGCACACTCTCTTGCAGGCCGATGACGCGTCTTTCGGCACAAGCCCGCCTGCTCCGCCGAAGCGTGAGCAGATTGCTTTTACAGCCTCGAGCCCCGTGCTTGCTCCGGTCTTTTTAACATACTCTCCAAGGCTTCCGTCAACCTCAAGTATTCCTTTATATGTATCGAGGAAAGTGTATATGTCAGAGCGTGTATTGAGGCGGTAGAAACAGCGTTTGTCCTGAGCGCTAAGGTGCTCTTTGAAGCCGCCATCACGGACCCAATCATGCACCTTGGTGCCGCTCCAGTCCAGCAGCTGCTGAACCTTGGGAAGGAACTGCGAACGGGCCCCGTAACTGAGGCAGGAGGTGATGAATGCGAGAGCCTCCCGGTTCAAGGCTCCATCCACCTGATGCATGAACCAGGAAGGGTCTCCCTGTATGAACTCCGATGTCTCATACAAAGAGGCCCATTCCTTTAATCGGCTGGGAACAGAACCCGTCATTTGATGAATTCGTGCGAGGTTGTCATGGCCTTGGGATCCAGGGCTTCGTCCAGTTTTTCCTTGGTCATGTAACCGTTTTCAAGCACAAGGTCGTACACGCTGCGGCCGCTTTCCAGCGCCTCCTTTGCAACTTTTGTGGAAGCCTTGTAGCCGATGTAGGGGTTAAGGGCGGTAACGATGCCGATGGAGTTCTTCACCATCTCATAGCAGTGCTCCACATTCACGGTGATGCCGTCGATACACTTCGTGCGAAGGGTGTCGATGGCGTTCCTGAGCCATGTCACGCTCTCCAGGATGGACTGGGCGATCACGGGCTCCATAACGTTAAGCTGCAGCTGGCCGGCCTCCGCGGCGAAGGCAACGCAGGTGTCGTTGCCGATAACCTTGAAGCACACCTGGTTGGTTAACTCCGGGATAACGGGGTTCACCTTGCCGGGCATGATGGAAGAGCCGGGCGCCATGGGGGGCAGGTTGATTTCATGAAGGCCGCAGCGGGGGCCGGAAGCCATGAGGCGAAGGTCGTTGCAGGTCTTCGAAAGCTTGATGGCCAGGCGCTTGAGGGCTGCGGAATAGCTCACGTACGCGCCGGTGTCCGGGGTGGCTTCAACAAGGTCCGGGGCCTTCTCGAAAGAATCGCCGGTGAATTCCGACAGTTTGCGGGTGCAGAGCTCCGCGAAGCCGGGAACGGCGTTAAGGCCAGTGCCGATTGCGGTACCGCCCATATTGATTTCCTTCAGGAGCACTGCGTTGCGGTTAAGGTTCGCAATCTCTTCCTCCAGGTTGTTGGCGAAGGCGTTGAATTCCTGGCCGGAGGTCATGGGAACGGCGTCCTGCAGCTGGGTGCGGCCCATCTTGATGACATCCTTGAATTCTTCTCCCTTTGCGCGGAGAGATACGATAAGGTTCTCCAGCGAGGCGATGAGTATCCTGTTCATGCGGAAGAAGGTGTAGCGGAATGCCGTGGGATATGCGTCGTTTGTGCTCTGGGCGCAGTTAACATGGTCGTTGGGGGAGCAGTACTGGTATTCTCCCTTTTTGTGGCCCATGAGCTCCAGGGCGCGGTTTGCGATAACTTCGTTGGCGTTCATGTTCACCGAGGTGCCGGCACCGCCCTGCATCATGTCCACAGGGAACTGGTCGTGGAACTTACCAGCGACTATTTCCTTACAGGCGTCTATGATGGCGTAGCCAATCTTCTGGTCCAGGACACCCAGCTCCATGTTGGCTGCCGCGGCGGCCATTTTCACATAGGCTATGGATTTGATGTACTCCGGATAGTGGAGCATCTTGGTGGTGGATATTCTGTAATTGTTGAGTGCCCTCTGGGTTTGTACGCCATAGTAGGCATCGGCAGGAACCTGAAGTTCGCCAAGAAGGTCGCTTTCGACCCTGAATTTTTGCTCGGACATAGTTTTAATAAGCGTGTTATAGGAATACAAATATAGGTATATTTGGCGAAATAAGGAAAGATTTCGTATCTTCGCAGATGATGAGTTGAAATAAAACGCTGAACAATAATGAGAAAAGTTTTACTCCTGGTTGCCGGTGCGTTTCTGAGCCTCGGCGCCTTTGCCCAGAGCGGCGGAATTTCGCCTGAAATGCTCCAAACCATCAGGGGCTCCTATAAGGGAGATGCCTCGGACCGCGCAATCCAGAATGCGCTTAACGCGGCGGCTATCAACGTGCTGGCCGCATCCACCGAAAGGATTGCCATGATAGACACGCATTTCAGCGACGAGGTCCACACCGTTGGCCGCACGGATCAGAAATCCTCCGGCCGCTGCTGGCTGTTCACCGGAATGAACGTGCTGCGCGCCAAGATGATCGACAAGTACGATCTGGGCCAGTTCACCCTATCCCAGAACTACCTGTTCTTCTACGACCAGCTGGAGAAGGCGAACCTGTTCCTTCAGGCCGTCATCGACACAAGGAATCTCCCCATGGACGACCGCAAGGTTGAATGGCTCTTCGCCCATCCCATCGGCGACGGCGGCCAGTTCACCGGAGTATCCAACCTGGTGATGAAGTACGGCGTGGTTCCTTCGGAGGCCATGCCGGAGACTCTGAATGCCAATAGCACGGCGCAGATGAGGGCACAGCTGAGCAACCTTCTCCGCCAGGACGGGCTCAAACTCCGGGAGGCCCCCAGGGCCGGAGCACAGTCCATGAAGCTGGCAATGCTCAAGGAAGTGTACCGTGTGCTCGCCCTGTGCCTGGGCGTTCCTCCAGCAGAGTTCACCTGGGCCCGGTACGACTCCAAGGGCAAGTTCGTGAGCGAGAAGACCTATACTCCGCTGGATTTCTACAAGGAGTTCATCGGGGAAGACCTGGAGAACAATTACGTGATGGTGATGAACAATCCCACCCTCGAGTATAATAAGGTATACGAGATCGAGTGGGACCGCCACGTGTACGACGGCCAGAACTGGGTGTACGTGAACCTTCCCATGGATCGCATCAAGGAAATGGCCATCGCCTCCATCAAGGACAACACCGCCATGTATTTCTCCTGCGACGTGGGCAAGTTCCTGGACCGCAAGAGGGGAGTGGCCGATATCGCCAATTTCGACTATGAGTCGCTCCTTGGCGTGCACTTCACCATGGACAAGAAGGAGCGTATTCTCACCGGTGCCAGCGGCTCAACCCACGCCATGACTCTCATCGCCGTGGACATCAAGGACGGCAAACCCGTCAAGTGGATGGTGGAGAACAGCTGGGGCGCAACCAGCGGCTACAAGGGCAATATCATCATGACGGACCAGTGGTTCGACGAGTACATGTTCCGCCTTGTCGTGGAGAAGAAATACGTGCCTGCCGACATCCTTGGGATGATGTCCCAGAAACCTATCCTGCTTCCCGCCTGGGATCCCATGTTTAAACCCGAAGAGTAATGAAACGACTTGCACTTATATTAGCCGGTCTTGTACTTGGCGGTCTTTTGGCCGGCGCTCAGGATTTTCCCCATATCCCGGACAATACCGTTTGCCTCGATCAATACGGAGGTATTGGCGACGGAATTACCCTTAACACAGATGCTTTCGCAAAGGCAATTAAAGCATTGGAGAAGCAGGGGGGAGGTACCCTCATGGTGCCGCAAGGCTTGTTTCTGAGCGGCCCCATCGTCCTGAAAGACAATATCAACCTTCACCTGGCAAAAGGAGCTGTAATCCTCTTTTCCCCGGATAAGGCCCATTTCCTGGTGGACGGCAAGGTTAAGCCGTGCATATCGGCCTCCAAGAGGCACGACGTGTGCATCAGCGGGGATGGAATCATCGACGGGAACGGGGAGTGGTGGAGAGCCGTCAAGCGTGGCAAGGTTTCGGACGTGGAGTGGTCGGACTACAGGAGGATGGGCGGCACCGTTACGGAAGACGGATCGCTGTGGTATCCCTTCGGCCTTAATAACTATGCCGATATTGCCGATGACTTCCGCACCCAGGAGAAGATGCGCACGCACCTGGTGCGGTTTACGGACTGTGAGAGGGTTGCGGTGATGGGCGTGACGCTTCAGAATTCTCCCAAGTTCCATCTGGTGCCGCAGAGGTGCGAGGACGTGTATATCGACGGAATCACGGTCCGCTGCCCCTGGAATGCCCAGAACGGCGACGGAATAGACATCATGAGCTGCGAGGATGTGCTTGTAAGAAACTGCACTGTGGATGTTGGGGATGACGGAATATGCCTCAAGGCCGGCGGCGGTGCGAAGGGCGTAGAGGACGGCCCCTGCAAGAACATTGTGCTAGAGAACAATACGGTCTTTCACGCCCACGGTGGCTTTGTAATAGGCTCGGAGTTCTCCGGCGGTATGCAGGATATCGTTGTGAGGAACAATGTGTTCAGCGGCACGGATACTGGCCTTCGCTTCAAGAGCGCCCCGGAAAGGGGAGGCAAGTGCTCCAATATCCGCATCCACGATATCATAATGAGTGACATCAGGGGAGAAGCCATAGTCTTTGAAACCTCCTATGCCAACCGCAGCGCCGGTGATGAAGATGCCGTGGCTGCCCAGACCCTTAACTACCTTCCGGATTTCTGCGATATCGTGATAGAGCGCGTTGTGTGCCGCGATGCCCGCATCGCAGTCCGTGCACAGGGTTCCCTGCAGATGATACACGACATCGCAATCCGTGAAAGCACCATCTTCTACACCGAGAAGGAGAGGGTTGTGGATGACCCTTCAATGATCAGCTTCGAAAACGTCCGTTTTCTCACGTATGAGCCGTAAAATGTAAAGCGCTCACACACAGCGTGTTACGAGAAATGCCTGGGGCGTTTTTGCTCCAGGCATTTTTAGTATATCGTTGATTCAGTGCGAGTTACATTTTACGCGCTTGTTTTGGCGGCGGGGCGTTTCTCGCCCAGGACGCACCAGCGGATGAAGGGGATGCGGCGGATGATTTCGTACAGGAGCGGGGTTATTGTGAACACGGCTACCGTGAGAATCACGTACATTGCCCACGGCGGGAGCTGGGTGTAGACCTTCAGCATGTAGCCCAGGCTGGCGACTACGGCGTAATGCAGGATGTAAAGGCCGAAGCTGCATTTGGTCATGTATGTGGCAAAGGCCGATGTGCGGTTGAAGCGGGCCTTGAACCAGCCCATCATGCCAAGGCACATGAGCCAGCCGTACAGGCAGTTGAGCGGGCTTCCGAGGTACTGGGGAGTGGTGTTGTCCTGCCCAAAGGTTGTGCCGATGAGAACGCCGCCGGCAACCACCGCGCAGGCAAGGAGCGGAATCCAGGCATTGCCCACTTTTTCCTGCACATCCTCGTGCGAGAACACGAAGTATCCCATAAGGAACGGCACCAGATAGAACAGAGGCTTGTACAGGTTGTAAAGCCCGTCTGCGCTTTCCGGCCTGGGATTCTGGATAATGAGCTGCTCACCCGCCCAGAAAAGGATACCCAGAAGGATAATCCACACAATGCTCAGTTTCCCGCACCACTGATGGAAGCGGTTCTTCGGATCCAGCTTTCGGATGAGCAGAAGCAGCAGCGAGAACAGCCACAGGTCCTGGATGAACCACAGGGGGCCGGTGCCGCTTAGTGCATACATGAAATACTTGGCTACGCCGGGCATTCCGGCGAAGGATTCGGTGTTGGCCGCGGCCACGGCCGTATTGAAGTAGCCCACCATCCATTGGAAAACGAACAGTCCGATGGTGGCTGGTACGAGGAGTTTCCGCGTACGGGCCTTGAACCAGGGCTTGGCGTCGTATTTCTCCAGAGCGTACCTGGCGCTCATGCCGGCAAGAAGGAACAGAAGGGGCATGAACCAGGGGTACAGGATGTACATTACCACATCCTGGTACTGCGGGCCGTCGCCAAAGCCGCCTATGCCGCCGAATACACCTTTATTATTATAGAAGTAGATAACATGGTAAAACAGCACCAGGAGAACAGTTACCCAGCGCAGATTGTCTATCCAATGCTTTCTCATTTTGTGAGCCCTCCCATGGCCTGGTCTATTACGTTTTGAAAAATTTCCGTCTTAAGGAGAACCATGCCTTTCTGGTCTCCAAGAACCAGCAGGGCGTCGCCTGCCTTGA
The DNA here is from genome assembly GCA_016290725.1 of Bacteroidales bacterium. Classification (GTDB taxonomy): domain Bacteria; phylum Bacteroidota; class Bacteroidia; order Bacteroidales; family UBA932; genus Cryptobacteroides. The sequence goes on from JAEEUZ010000059.1 coordinate 12,500, forward strand.
TGTCATAAATCTTGCGGGCATC
>JAEEUZ010000060.1 GCA_016290725.1 Bacteroidales bacterium
ATGCTGGTCGAGCCCACCACCATAGACGAAGCCATGGAAGAGCTCACCCCCGGCTGCTTCTACGATCCCCGTCACAAAATGATATTCGAAGCGATGTCTTCGCTCGTCAACGAGCACATCGCCATCGACATCATAACCGTGTCGGACCGTCTGCGCGCCCGCGGCCAGCTGGAAGAAATCGGCGGGCCTGTTTTCCTTGCCGATTTATCCCAGCGCATCGGCGCCGCCGCGCATATCGAATATCACATCCGCATCCTCAAGCAGAAGGCCATCCAGAGGGATCTCATCACCGCCTCGTACGACATCCTCAAGGAGTCCTATGACGACTCGGTGAACGTGGACGAACTGGTGGACACCGCCCAGACCAAGATCTTCGAGGCCATCCAAACCCGCGAGAAGAAAGACGTGCAGGAGATTTCCAGCATCATCAACTCGGTGATGGACAACCTCCAGGCCCTCCAGGGCGTAACCGGCCCCAGCGGCGTTCCTTCCGGCTTCCCCTCCATCGACAGGGTAACCCAGGGCTGGCAGAAGAGCGACCTCATCATCCTGGCCGCCCGTCCTTCCGTGGGTAAAACCGCTTTCTCGCTGAACCTGGCCCGAAACGCCGCGGTGGATTACAACATGCCCGTGGCTTTCTTCTCCCTGGAAATGTCGGCCGACCAGCTGGGCAAGAGGCTCATCACCACGGAGTCCGGCCTCCCGGGAGAAAAGATCAAGGGCGGGGTGAAGCTGGAAGACTACGAGTGGACCCAGCTTGAGCATAAACTCAGGGACCTTTCCAAAGCCCCGCTGTACATCGACGACACCCCGGGCATTCCAGTGATGGAATTCCGCGCCAAGGCAAAGCGCCTTGTAAAGCAGAAGGGCGTGAGGCTCATCGTGGTGGACTATCTGCAGCTCATGCAGGGCCCTTCGGAGCTCCGCGGCATGCGCGAGCAGGAGGTCGCCGCCATTTCCCGCACCCTGAAGGCCACGGCAAAGGAACTGAACGTTCCCATCATCGCCCTGTCACAGCTTTCCAGAAACGCCGTGCAGCGCACCGGCGGCACCGGAAAGCCCCAGCTGAGCGACCTTCGTGAATCCGGCTCCATCGAGCAGGATGCCGATATGGTAATCTTCATCCACAGGCCGGATTTCGTGGGTATGTCGGAAGATCCTGCCGACAGGGAAAAGGCATATATCGTTATTGCAAAACACAGAAACGGAGAAGTTTGCGACATCGAAATGAAGTACAAAGCCGGTCAGGTACGATTCTTGGAACCAGACCAGGCGTTGGACATTCAGGCCTCACGGCCGGTCGAGAGCGCAATGAACGCTTCCGCCACGTCCTCATTTGACGACGACCCTAACGCTCCGTTCTGATGAAAAAGATTGTTTTTATATCCCTGGCCCTCCTCCTTGGCGTTTTTTCCGCCAAGGCGCAGTGCATTCCCACAAAGCCGGGAGCTCTCCCCTACTCCACGGGCGAGAATCTTTCATACGTGCTTTCTTACAAGTGGAACGCCGTTAACACGGATGTTGCCACCGCATCCCTTAAACTGGACACGTTGCGCTACAACGGCAACCTGGTTTATTACAGCAGGATGACGGCCCGCACGAAAGCCTTCTTCGACACCTTCTTCAAGGCCAGGGAGGATTTCCGCAGCTGGTTCGCCATGGACACCGGCCGTCCCCTCAAGTACACCCGCAACACGCTGGAAGGCAAATACACCGCCACGAACACGTATCTGTACAACTGGGCCAGCCGTAAGATCCGCGCCACCTGGAAGATGGGTTCCAAACCTCAGCAAACGGCGGATCTTCCCCTCACAGACTGCACCTACGACCTCCCTTCCATCATCTACTTCCTCCGCAGGATGGACACATCCAACCTCAAGGAAGGCAAGTCCTACAAGGTAACCTACGGAATAGACGATGACGTGTACACCATAAGCCTCACCTTCAAGGGCCGCGAGAACAAGAAGATCCGCGGCATCGGCAAGGTTAAGTGCCTGCACTTCGGCTGCAATGTGGTGGCGGGGGAAATGTTCACCGGAAACGAAGACGCCCAGCTTTGGGTGTCGGACGACGACAACCATATTCCCATCTACTTCATGGCACCGCTCAAAGTGGGTGCCGTAACCGGGAGGCTCAGCGGCTACAAAGGCCTCTCGCACAAACTGGCCACTGTTAAATGATTAGTAAAAAGGAAGATTCTTCCGCCTGCAGCTCCTGTCCCACCGCCGCGCTCTGCTCAAGGGCTGGCAAGTTGGACCCTAACATAGAAATTCCCGCCTCCTTGGGTTTGAAGGCTGTGCTGCTGAGTTATGTGGCACCCCTGATTGTCCTGCTGGCGGGGTTTTTCGTGTCCGAGGCCCTGGGGGCCGGGGAACTTGCCGCAGGGCTCATCGGCATGGGAATAATGGCCGTCTACTTTTTTGTGCTGTGGCTTTGCAGGGCAAGGGTGAGGAGGCAGTATGACGCCTGCCTGAAGGAACAACTAACTTAAAACAACTATATGACAAGTACTATTATCTGGACTATCGCAGTTGTCACCGTTCTGGGAGCGCTGCTCGCCCTGATTCTTTTCTTCGTTGCGAAGAAGTTCATGGTGCGGGAGGATCCCAGGATCGACCTGGTGGAAAAAGCGATGCCCGGGGCAAACTGCGGCGGTTGCGGCTTTGCCGGCTGCCGCGCTTTTGCGGAATCGGCCGTGAAGGCTCCAAACCTGGACAGCCACTTCTGCCCGGTTGGAGGCAATGACACCATGGCCAAGGTCGCGGAGATTCTGGGCATCGAAGTGAAGGCCCAGGCCCCCAGAGTTGCGGTTCTCCGCTGCAACGGAGAGTGCGGCGTCCGTCCCGTGGTTAACGACTACGACGGCGCGCCCACCTGCAAGGTGAAGGCTTCGCTGTATCCCGGCGATACGGCCTGCGCATTCGGCTGCCTCGGCTGCGGCGACTGCGCTCAGGCTTGCTCATTCGGCGCCTTGAGCATGGATCCGTCAACGGGCCTGCCTGTTGTGGACGAGGCCAAGTGCACCGCCTGCGGCGCTTGCGCCAAGGCCTGCCCCAAAGGCCTTATCGAGCTCCGGCCCAAAGGACCCCGCGGCATGCGCGAGTTCGTCTCCTGCATGAACAAGGACAAAGGCCCCGCCGCGAAGAAAGCCTGCGGCAACGCCTGCATCGGCTGCGGCATCTGCGTGAAAACCTGTACGCACGACGCCATCACCCTGGAGGCGAACCTCGCATACATAGACCCGGCAAAGTGCAAACTCTGCCGCGAGTGCGAGGCCATGTGCCCCACCGGAGCCATCCACGGCGTGAATTTCCCCAAACCTCTGGACAAGGATGCGGTGAAAGCCCGCATCAAGGAGCGCCAGGCTAAGGCTTCTGTCATTTCGAGCGAAGCCGAGAAATCTCAAAAGAAGGAGGATTAAGATGAGTAAACATACATTCTCCATTGGCGGTGTACACCCCCACGACAGCAAGATTTCCAGGGACTGCGCCATTCAGCAGCTCCCCATCCCGCCGGCTGTGTACCTTTCGCTGTCACAGCACATCGGCGCCCCGGCAAAACCCGTGGTGGATGTGGGCGACAAAGTGCTCGCTGGGCAGGTTATAGCCGAGCCCGGCGGCTTCGTATCGGCCTTCATCCATTCGCCGGTGAGCGGAACCGTGAAGTCGATAGGCCCCCGGAAGGACCTTGCCGGAATCCCCTCCACCTGCATCGAGATTGAGACGGAGGGTGACGAGTGGGCTCCCGGCATAGACCTTTCAGATACTCTTGTAACAGAGATTCCTGCCGACAACAAGGCAATCATCGAGAAGATCCGTCTGGCCGGCGTTGTGGGCCTTGGCGGAGCAACCTTCCCTACGCACGTCAAGTTGATGCCGCCTCCCGGCTCCAAGTGCGAGATGGTGATCATCAACGGCTGCGAATGCGAACCGTACCTCACTTCCGACTTCCGCGTCCTTCTGGAGAAGGGCGAGCAGGTGGTTGTGGGAGCAGCAATCCTGCAGCAGGTGATGGGCGGCGTGCCCGTTACCATCGCCATCGAGGTGAACAAGCCGGAGGCTATCAAGCACATCCGCGAAGTCATCGGCAAGTTACCTTATAAGAATATAGAGGTGATGCCCATGAAGATGCGTTACCCGCAGGGCAGCGAAAAGCAGCTCATCGACGCGGTGATGCACCGTCAGGTGGGCTCCGGAGCGCTTCCAATCAGCGTTGGCGCCGTTGTGCAGAACGTGGGTACCACCATGGCCGTGTACGACGCCGTGCAGAAGAACAAGCCTCTCGTGGACAACGTAGTGTCAATTACCGGCGACTGCTTCCCCAACCAGGCCAACCTGCAGGTGAGGGTGGGCACACCGTTCCGCTTCATCATCGACCACCTGGGAGGTGTTCCTGAGGATGCCGCCAAGCTTATCAGCGGCGGCCCCATGATGGGCAAGGCCGTTGCCAATATGGACGCTGCCACGCTTAAGGGAACCAGCGCCCTGCTCTTCCTCACGGAAAAGCAGACAAGGCGCGCCCCTGAAACGAGTTGTATCCGCTGCGGCAAATGTGCCGATGCCTGCCCCATGGGCCTGGAGCCGTTCCTGCTTGTTAAACTGGCCAAGGCCGGCGACCTGGAGCAGCTGGAAAAGAACGCCGCGCAGGACTGCATCGAGTGCGGCTGCTGCCTGTACTCCTGCCCCGCCCGCATTCCCCTGCTGGACCACATCCGTCTTGGGAAAGCCGCCACTTTGGGAGCCATCCGCGCCCGCGCAGCCGCCGCCAAGGCCGCTGCTCCTGTCATCCCGAGCAACGCCGAGGGATCTAAAAAGTAGTGCCCTATGGAAAAATTAATAGTATCCCCCAACCCCCACATCCACTCAAAGGACACCACAAGGTCCCTCATGCTGGATGTGATAATCGCGCTCTGCCCGGCAGTGCTGATGTCGTTCGTGTTCTACGGCTGGCAGGAGATTCTCCTTATGGCCGTGAGCGTGGGCTCCTGCCTGCTGCTGGAATGGGCCATCACAAAGTTCCTGCTTAAGAAGCGCTCCACCATCGGAGATCTCTCCGCCGTGGTAACAGGTATCCTCCTGGCGATGAACGTGCCTTATACCGCTCCCTGGTGGATTATGATAGTGGGCGCGGTCGTCGCCATCGGCATAGCAAAGATGAGCTTCGGCGGAATAGGCCAGAACATCTGGAACCCCGCCCTGGTGGGCCGCGTGTTCCTGCTGGTGTCGTTCCCCACTTACATGACCTCCTGGAAAGAGCCTCACGGCCTTTTCGGGGCCGATGCCATCTCCGGCGCAACCCCGCTGGGCGCCATCAAGGAAGGCCTGCTTCAGGGCGCTTCCGTGCAGGATATCATGGCTAGCGGAGGCTACGACTACGGCATTATGCTGTACGCCAATCTTGGCGGCAGCGCCGGCGAGGCCTGCGCAATAGCCCTGCTGCTTGGCTTCGTGTACCTTCTCATCCGCAAGGTCATCAAGCCCTGGATTACCCTCAGCATCTTTGCAACCGTGGCCCTTACGGCCCTCATCTTCTGGGGGATCAACCCGGAGCGGTTCACCGGTCCCGTGTTCAACCTCCTCACCGGCGGCCTTATCCTTGGCGCCTGCTTCATGGCAACGGACTATGTGTCCTCGCCCATGAGCGTCTGGGGCGGCGTGGTGTTCGGCGTGGGCATCGGCTTCATAACCATGATGATCCGCTACTTCGGGGCCTATCCGGAGGGCGTTTCCTTCGCCATCCTTATCATGAACTCCGTGGTGCCGCTTCTGAACCGCTGGTTCCACCAGAAAAAATTCGGGAGGAAATAGACTATGGCAGCAAAATCCACATTACCCAACATGGTGCTCTGCCTGGGCGTTACGTGCCTTCTGTGCTCGGCCATCCTGGGCGTCGCCTATGCCGTCACGGAGAAACCCATCCGTGAAGCTGCGGCGGCCAAGACTTCCCGCTCCATCGGCGAGGTGCTTCCCGCCTTTACCTCCGTGGAGGAGATTACCGACGGGGATGTAACCTATTTCAAGGCCATGGCCGATGACGCCCTGGTGGGCTATGCAATCCGCTCAACCGTTTCCGGTTTCGGCGGCCCCCTAACACTCCTCGTGGGCATAACTGCCGACGGCAAGGTGTACAACACCACCGTGCTGTCGCACAGCGAAACTCCCGGCCTCGGCGCCAAGTGCACCTCGGACCAGAAGTTCATGGCGCAGTGGAAAGGCCTGGATCCTTCTGTTGCTACTCTTTCCGTGAAGAAGGACGGCGGCAGCATCGACGCCATCACGGCTTCCACAATCACGTCCCGCGCCTACACCCAGGCGGTGGCCAACGCGCTGGACACGTTCCGCTCCATCAATGCTCCCGAGCCGGTTTCTACTGAACCCGGCATCAGCATTGACCTTTCGGGCGACGGCACAGTAGCCCCTATCATAATCAATTCCGGCGTTTAATCAGGGAGGGCATGAATATGAACAAGAATATTAAATTGATCGGCGACGGGCTTGTCAAGAACAATCCCACTTTCGTGCTGCTTCTGGGCATGTGCCCCACCCTGGCCACCACCACATCGGCCATCAACGGCATGTCGATGGGCCTGGCCACGCTATTTGTGCTGGTGCTGTCCAATATGGCAATATCGGCCATCTCCCCTCTTGTGCCGGACAAGGTTCACATTCCGGTGTACATCGTTGTCATCGCCACGTTCGTGACGCTGCTCCAGTTCCTCATGCAGGCTTTCACGCCCGCGATGTACGAGACTCTGGGCCTGTTCATCCCGCTAATCGTGGTGAACTGCATAGTCCTGGGCCGCGCGGAGGCTTTCGCGAACAAGAACGGAGTTATCGCATCGGCCTGTGACGGGTTGGGCGTAGGCCTCGGCTTTACGCTGGCTCTCACGGTTCTGGGCCTCGTGCGCGAGCTTCTCGGCTCCGGATCGGCTTTCGGATTCAATCTCATCGGCGGTCACGACGGAATGCTCGCATTCGTGATGGCTCCCGGCGCATTCATCTGCCTGGGATACCTGCTGGTTCTGTTCAACAAGATTTTCAAGAGATAGGCTATGGAATACTTCCTTATTATTATATCGGCGATATTCGTCAACAACATCGTCCTGGCCCAGTTCCTGGGAATCTGCCCCTTCCTGGGCGTGTCGAACAAGCTTTCCACGGCAACCGGAATGTCGCTGGCAGTGTGCTTCGTGATCACGCTGGCAACACTGGTTACGTATCTTCTGAACATGTACCTGCTGGTGCCGCTGAAAATCGAGTTCCTGCAAACTATCGCATTCATCCTGGTGATTGCGGCGCTGGTGCAGATGGTGGAGATCGTGCTCAAGAAGGTTTCCCCTTCGCTGTATCAGGCCCTGGGTATCTTCCTTCCCCTTATCACCACCAACTGCGCCGTTCTTGGCGTTGCGATTACCGTTGTTACGAAGGAATTCGCCTTCGTTCCCGGCGGCACGCTTAACCTTGCACAGGCCCTGGTATATGCCGTTGCGACTGCGCTCGGCTATGGTCTGGCGATGGTTATTTTCGCAGGAATCCGCGAACAGCTGGCCCTCAACGACGTGCCCAAGGCCTTCAAGGGAGTGCCCATCGCCCTCATCAGCGTGGGTATCCTCGCACTTGCATTTATGGGATTCAGTGGTATTGTTTAAATGAAATTTTTGTTATATTTGCATTTGATAAGCAGCAAACTATTCACTAACTAAAATACTAAACACTATGAAAAAACTTATCGTTATCGTTGCTCTGATGCTTGGCATCGCAGTCGCAGCTTCCGCACAGCCCCGCGCCCTCGGTCTCCGTGGTGGTGGTTGGGTTTCTGAACTCTCCTATCAGCACAGCCTCGGCGAGAACTTCCTCGAGGCAGACCTCGGTTGGTGGTACAGCGGCGGTGTCAATGTCGCAGCCGCCTATGATTTCAGCATTGCTCCCCTTGGCCCGTTCAACTTCTATGCAGGCCCCGCAGCTGAACTCTACACCTACAACTATGTAAACGGCGACGGAAACAACGCAATGGGCCTTCAGGTCGGTGTTGGTGCACAGATTGGTCTCGAATATTTCTTCGATGCCATTCCTTTCCAGGTATCCCTCGACTGGCGTCCCATGCTCCACTTCCTCGGTGGCGTCGGCTTCGGCTGGCAGGGCATCGCCCTCGGTATCCGCTACGCTTTCTAAGAGCAACGCGTAACACGAAAAAGCCCGGCAGGTTATCCCCGCCGGGTTTTTTCGTGTTTTCAGGCATAGGCCTATTTCATGAAACTCGCGGGAAGGCACACGTTCTCCAGGGTGCGGGCATCGGCATACGGCTTCAACTCGGTAATCCACCCCGGCGTAAACTCCGGCCTTTCAATTCCATTGTATGATCTCATAACTCTGGTTTTTGCAATTATCCATTAACTGTCTACAGCAGGAAGAACATAGCCACGCCGGCGATGCTCACGGCAAGGCCGACGATTTCCTTGGGGCGGATGCGCTTTTTGTTTATCAGCACTTCGGGGGCAAGGATGAGCACCGGGGTGAGGGCCATGAGGGTGGAGGCGATGCCGGCGTTGGCATAGCGCACGGCCATCAGGGAGAGCGACACGCCCAGTACCGGGCCGAATAATGTGATAACGGAGGCGTATTTCATGGCCGTGGCATCCCGGGCGGCTGTCTTCAATCGGCCGAAATCCTTTTGCAGGCCCAGAATCAGCAAAAAGCCCAGACCGCCGATGATTGCACGGAGCATTGTTGATGCGAAAGGCAGCATGGTCTCCATCGCGGATGGGGCGCTGGCGGGAAGCGCCGCCGAATAATGCTGCATGCCGATTTTGCTCAGCACCAGCCCCACGCCCTGTCCCACTCCTGCGCCGATACCCAGAAGGACTCCCTTCAGGGGAAGATCCAGCTTCATATGCATACCGGATTCACGGCTGAGAATGGATATGCCTATGCCGCAAAGCGTTACCCCCATCGCCAGAATGGATTTCCACGAAAGCGTCTCGCCAAGAAGCAGCCATCCCGCTATCGCAGCCATCGGCGGAGCCAGAGTCATCATCAGTTGCCCGAACCTGGGACCGATGTGCAGATAACAGTTGAACAGGCAATAGTCCCCGAACACATATCCCACCAGGGCCGACAATCCCAGCCACAGCCATGTGCGCCCATCGGCATACACCGGATAAGGATGTCCCACCGATATCCATAGAATCACCGCAAGGAACAGCGTGGCCAGAACCAGGCGCAGCACGTTGGTGACCATTGCGCCCACCCGGCGGCTCGCTTTGTCGGCAAACCAGGCCGTGACCGTCCACGACAATGCGACTCCCAGCGATATGATTTCTCCGATGTGATTCATGCGAATGCAAATATAACTAATGCTTAGCGGATAACCATGCGGCTCCATCACATCTTCCCCATGAATGCGTGCGTAGGGGTGCAGGATAACACTCCGGGGGCGGAAATACCCGGAAATTTTCGTACATTTGTACGTTATGCTTAAAATCGGAGACAAAATGCCGTCCTTCGAGGTGGTGGACCAGGACGGGATGACGGTGAGGTCGGAAGACTTCATCGGCAAGGGAAAGAAAACCATCATCTACTTCTACCCCAAGGACAACACTTCCGGATGCACGGCGGAGGCTTGCTCGCTGCGGGACAATTATGCCGCGCTCACGGAGGCGGGATACAACGTTGTGGGCGTGAGCAAGGACAGCGCGAAATCCCATGCCGGCTTCCGGGCGAAGTATGAACTGCCCTTCAGGTTACTGGCCGATACAACCACGCGTATGCTGCAGGATTTCGGCGCCTGGGGCGAGAAAAAGATGTACGGCAAGGCTACCATGGGAACGCTCCGCCGCACTTTCATTTTCGACGAAAACGGCATCCTGGAGCGCGTGATAGAGAAAGTGGACACCAAAAACGCCGCTTCACAGATACTTGAATAACCTGCCATGAAACACATCATCCTGGCCATTGCGGCCGCAATTATCTGCACCTCCTGCTCTGTTATGTGTTGCACTAAATCTTCCCTTAAGGGATCGGTATGGACCTGCCAGTACGGCATGTTCGTGGCCGATGCCGGCACCGAGACCGTGGACGTTACGCTCACGTTCCCATCGGCCAAAAAATTCGAACTTCTCTTCGACCACAACATGCCGCCGTATCCGGCAATGTACATGAATGCCGATGGCAGCGTGGACACAATGCCCGGGTATTCGTTCCAGTACACCATGAAAGGAACATACACGTACAAGAAGGGTATCCTGGTGCTCACCCCGGAAGAGGGCGAGCCGATAAAAGCCGAAATGGTAGCCGGAAAACTGCACAGCAGCGACATTCCCATGGCCGATCACTGCATCTTCGAGAAGAAGTGATTTGTGCTTTTCAAGAAGAATTGCTATTTTTACAACCTGTGGACGAACAAAACACTACAATATGAAAAGGATTCTTTTACTTGCAGCGCTTCTGCTGCCCTTCTTCTTTGTTTCTTGCGATCCGGACGATTCCGCAAAGAACAGCGTAACCGTGAATGGCCAAACCTACAACGATGTAGACGCCTATTACTTCCAGGAGGGACATTTTTTTGATCTCCGCCTTGTGCTTGGGGCAGACCGTAAAACCACCGCGTACGGCGTAGTGGATACGCCTATAGCCTTAGGTGAAGACCTCAAGGGCCGCACCGTTACCATCGACAAGGACTTCGGTTACGGAGACAGAATGAGCCTCCAGGTGAGTTATTCCGGCGGAGATTTCTACGACGCCACTCCCGCTTCCGGCAAGCAGACCTTCAAGAAGGTAGACGGCACTCATTACCGCATCATCCTTGACACAAAGGACGAAAACGGCAAGCCCTACAAGATGAACGTCATTGCCGAGCAGACAAAAGTGAAGTAGCGCTCCATCGCGCCCACTCGGCACCCTCGCAGCGTAGCTCCAGAAGCTACGCCAAAGTCATCTCGCCATACTTTTCAATGTATTCGGCTTTTACCTCCTCGTAGAAGCCGGCATGGGCGGTTTGCATGTAAGGGGCAAGCCACAGAAGGCCGATTCCCAGAGAAAAAGCGGTAAGGATCATCCAGCCGATGAAGCTGAGTTCCAGCAGGAAAAGATCCAGCTTATGGCCCTTCATCATTTTGCGGCTTATGTCGATGGCGTCGTTCACCCCCACGTTCGGATACTCGTGAAGAATGTAAGGTGTCATCGCATAGGAGAAGGTTTTGATTATACCGGGGATAACAAGAAGAAGCGTCCACAGGAAAAGGAAAATGCCCATGAGGAGCATACCCAGCACTTTGTGCCAATAGTCCTTGAAGGCAATGGAGAACATGTTGGATGTAATCTCCGTATCCTTGTCCCTTTTGAATTTCAGGATTGCGCAGGCATATCCGATCGTCATCACATTCGCCACAAGAATAGCCAGCAGGGAGCCGATGGAGGAAAGCCTGGTAACTTTCCCATACATGCCCATAATGTCCGAAACATTGTTGGTCTGCATTGCGTACGCCATATCCTGGGCGTAATCCGGATGAAACAGTGGATATACATAGTTGGGCGATAAGCACAGCACATCGATAAAAAAGAACACGATGGTTGCCAGCACGGCAGGAGCCCAGTTCCCCTTCAGGGACTCGCGGGCTTCCTTCTTGAGGGTGGATATACTTTTCATTTGAGCAGTAGTTTTCGCTGACGCAAAATTAACAATTATTTCTTAATACCAACCTCTACTGACGTGCATTTGACAACATTTCCTCCGCGACGGATAGTAGCGGGGGAATGTTGTTTTTGATTGTATCGAAAAAGCCTTCGGCGTCTATGCTGCCATATTCGTGCGACAGGAAATTACGCATACCAAAGACTGCCGGCCAAGGAATAGTTGAATAAGGAGCAAAGTACTCCTGCCCGCATAGATTACGGATCTTGACGAAGATCTCCGTGATATACTGAAGGCTCATACCGCACGCACGGAATACTGTGATTCCCGACAGGCTGGTAACGAAATCGTCCGGTTTTTTGATGTTTTCGGACATCCGGAGGAGAAGGTCGAGTTCGGAAACGGCGTCCTCCAGAAGAGAAATGATGCGGTCTTTATCAGGCAACATAAATAACCTCCTTCTCTACCCGTTCACGAAAACTGTCTTTCAGTATTGCCTTGGAAGAAATCAGGTCCACGTGCCTGCCGAAAACCTTTTCCAATTGCTGCGCTATTATGGAATAGGTGAATAGATTGGACTTTTCCAGGCAGATGAAGATGTCTATGTCGCTGCTCTCATCTCCTTCGTTACGCGCAAAGCTGCCAAACAAACCAAGACTTTTGATATTATACTTGTTCTTGTTGCATAAATAGTAAACTTTTAACAGAGAAAGGATATAATCCCTGTCGATGCGATCAGACTTACGCATATCTTCCAGCGTAACCACAAGGCGATATCCCATCGCAGAGAGTACACGTTCGTACGTCTCCCTGCTTCCAAGTGTGCCGTTTTCCATCCTGGATACCTGTGATTTGCTCATTCCAGCCAGAATACCCACCTTCTCCTGAGT
>JAEEUZ010000225.1 GCA_016290725.1 Bacteroidales bacterium
ATGATGGTCCCGCTGGCGGCAAGCTGCTTTACCTTTGCGCCCATTGCCCCGCGGGGCGTTTCCCCGTCCTGAACCTGCACGTAGAAACGTACAATGCCGCCGACCGCACTGATTGGCGCTCCAACCTCTATTTGTGTCTGCTGGTGCCCGGGTTCCTGGCCTTCCGGGTCCTTCTTGCACGAAAAGGCGCAGAGCGCCATCAAAAGAATAATAGTCTGCTTTAAAAATCTTTTTGTCATCTTCTTCCGTATAAATAGATGCCGTCTTCCGAGCGGCTTACCTTCAAATTACCGTTTTTTGCCAGCAGGCCGATGATCTCATCCAGCGATTCCCCGTTGGTGAAGAACGCCAGGAAGCGTTTGTCGGCAATGCTGCCGTCTGCCACTACGATGCGCTGGCCGAAGCAGCGCTCAAGTTCGGCGGCTATGTCCTTCAATGGAGTGTTGTAGAAACTGAACGAACGCCCTTCCGTGAACGGACGGAATGTCCCGGACGAAACTCTGGAGAGGGAGACGTCCCCCGCCTCGCGGTCGAAAACGGCGATATCCCCGGGGCTCAGGCTCACCTCCCGGCTACCCTCGGAGGAGGGCACGTCCAGAGACACCGAACCTTCAAGGAGCATCAGCTGCACCTGGGTTTCACCGCGGAAAGAGCGGAACTCGAAGCTGGTGCCGTGCACACGCACGGTCACATCCCCGGAATGGATGACGAACGGATGCTCCGCGTCCTTGGACACATTGGCCATCACCTCGCCTTCCAGGAAGATGTCGCGGGTTCCGCCGGTGAAACTCTCCGGCCATGTGATGCGGGAACCGGCGTTCAGAACCAGATGCGTACCGTCCGGAAGGTCCATGGCCCTGGTCTGTGCCACGGGAACGGAAACCTCATGCCACTGCACCGGATCCGGGTCCCTGTGCATGCGGTAGCCGATCCGCAGCGATGCGGGAACAGCCACCAGCAGCGCCACGGCTGCGGCGACGCTCATCCAGATGCGGGTGCTGCGCCTCATTGCGGTCTGCCGGCCGGATATGCGGTCGCGAACCGCCCCCAGCATCTTCCTGTCCCTTGCCGACGGCTCCACGCGGCAGGCGTCGAAGTGCGAGTCCATCAAGGAGAGAACTTCAGGATCGTCCCAATGCTCTGCCAGAAAGAGTTGCACTTTGTCGGCCTCTTCGGCGGGGAACTTGCCGTCCAGATAATTCTGAAGCAGTTTATGGTCGATTGACATCAAAAGATAGTTTTAGTGTACAAATATAGAACGAAAAAACCGGGGGCATCACGTAATGCTCCCGGCAAAAAATTAAATAAAATTTAATTAAGCGATTTTCTTATGTCTTTCAGTGCGAGTTCCAGGTGCTTTTCCACGGTGCGCACCGACAGGCCCATATTGTCGGCAATCTCCTGGGCCGATTTGGACTGGAACCGGCTCATCTTGAACACGGCCTGCCGCTGCGGAGGCATCTCCGAAACCACGCGGAGCACCCTGGAGAAAGTCTCGTTGTATTCCGCCTGATAGAAACTCTGGTCCGGTGAGGATACCTCCACCGGCGGATCCGGTACGTCTTTGCGGAGATGATAGGCCTTGGAGCGGAGAACGTCCAGGACCGAGTTGCGCGAAAGGACGAAAAGATAATTCCTGAAAGACTGATCCGGGGACAATACTTCCCTGGCGTTCCACACCTTTATGAATACCGTCTGCGCAAGGTCTTCCGACATTGCGGGGTCCTTTATGAGCGACTGGATAAAACGCCTCACCTGGGGATACCAGCGCATGAACAATGTGTCGAATGCGCGGGAGTCACCAAGTTTGACTGCAGAAACCAATTCGCTGTCGGACTGGGCTTTCATGTTATTAGTTTTAGCAGTACAAATATAACATTTTTTTATAAAAAAACGAGGCCCGCTCAAGATTAAGCGGGCCCCGATTATATTCAGGTCGATATTACATCATGCCGCCAGCGGGCATTGCGGGAGCTGCGGGAGCGGGCTCGGGGATGTCCACGATGCCGCATTCGGTGGTGAGGAGCATGCCGGCTACGGAAGCGGCGTTCTCCAGGGCTACGCGGGCAACCTTGGTGGGGTCGATCACGCCGGCTTCGTACATATTTACATACTCGCCCGTGCGTGCGTTGTAGCCGAAGTCGCCCTTGCCCTCGCGGATCTTGTTCACGATGACGGATGCTTCCACGCCTGCGTTCTGTGCAATCTGGCGCAGAGGCTCCTCGATGGCGCGCTCGATGATACGGATGCCGGTGGTTTCGTCCTCATTCTCGCCCTTGAGCCCCTTCAGAGCCTCTGCGGCGCGGATGTACGCTACGCCGCCGCCGGGAAGATAGCCTTCCTCCACTGCTGCGCGGGTGGCGTTCAGGGCGTCATCGACACGGTCTTTCTTCTCCTTCATTTCCACCTCTGTGGTGGCACCTACGTAGATGACTGCCACGCCGCCGGCGAGTTTGCCAAGACGC
>JAEEUZ010000002.1 GCA_016290725.1 Bacteroidales bacterium
AAATGTTCGCCCACGGAGCCTTCTGCATGGCCATTTCCGGAAAGTGCTACCTGTCGCTGGCTGCGTATGGGGAAAGCGCGAACCGCGGCGCCTGCATGCAGGTCTGCCGCAGGGGATATCTTGTGACGGACTACGAAACCGGCAACGAAATACACATAGACAACAAGTATCTGATGTCGCCCAAGGACCTCTGCACCGTAGAGTTCATGGACCGCATCATCGACGCCGGCGTGCAGGTGTTCAAGATTGAGGGCCGCGCCCGCAGCGCAGATTACGTGAAAACATGCTCCCAGTGCTACCGCGAGGCGGCGGATGCCGTTGCCGACGGCACGTATACCCCGGAGCTGGCCGCCGGTTTGAAGGAGCGCCTTGCGGAAGTGTTCAACCGCGGCTTCTGGGACGGGTATTATCTTGGCGCCCGCCTTGGCGAGTGGAGCGCGGTTTACGGCAGCCAGGCCACATATACGAAGCAGTATATCGGCAAGGTTACCAACTGGTTCGACCGCATCGGCGTAGCTGAAATCAAGGTGGAGGCCGCGCCCCTGCACAAGGGCGATACGATTATGTTCATCGGCCACACCACCGGCATCCTGGAGATGCGGGTCGATGACATGCGGGTGGACCTTAAGCCTGCCGATGTGTGCCCCCAGGGCGTTCCCTGCTCGGTTGCGGTGCCGCTGGACGGCATGCCGGAGGACCATGTGAATGACAACCCTTCCATGACGCCCGGCGAGCGTCTCCATCCCCGCCGAGGCGACAAAGTTTTCCTGAAAGTGAAGGTCGATGGCGGAGTGCATTGAGCTCATAGTGCTGGCCACCACCAAAGCCCGTGACAACTCGCTGGTGATCCACACCCTGTCGCGCGAGTACGGCAGGCGCGGGTTTCTCGTCCGCGTTAGCAAGAAAGTGCCAATGGCGCTTTTCCTTCCGCTTAACATTCTGGAGGCCGATGTGGTCTCATCGCCCAAGTCGCAGCTGCTGTCCCTGCGGGGGATATCGGCCCGCGATCCTTTGAACGGAATCCGCGGCAATATCTTCAAGAGCGGCATCACTCAGTTCATTTCGGAGGTGCTATACCGCAGTGTCCATGAAGGCATGGCTGAAGAGGGACTGTACGACTGGTGCCTGCGGTGCATCCTCACCCTGGACGCGCTGGAGCAGGATTTCGCCAATTTCGGCGTATGGTTCCTGCTGGACTATGCCGCCGTCCTCGGTTTCCGCCCCTGCTTTGACGACATCGCCCCCTTCGCCGGCGAACACCTCCAGGCCCTGAAGCCGTTCCTTACCGCCCCCTTCTCCGAAGCCATGCTGCTTCCCCTTGACGGCAACACCCGCAGCGCCCTCTGCGAATCCATCCTCCGCTACCTGGAGTACCACACCGAATCCGCCATCCCCGTCCGCTCCCTCTCCGTCCTCCGCGACCTGTACCGCTAACGCTATTTCCGGGAGTTCATCCAGGATTTGGGCTATTTTCCTGGATGAGATGTCAATTTCTCGGAGTTCATCCAGGATTTGGGCCGATTTCCGGGATGAGATGCCGATCTCAGTGAATTCATCCAGGATTTGGGCCGATTTCCGGGATGAAGTTTCCCCAGTTTTTATTATATTTGTAGGAAAAGAACGCAATCTGTTATGTCCAGGAAGAGAAAAGTGATTCCCGCGCCGAAAAAGGCCAAGAAAACTGCAATGGAATATGTGGGTAAAGCAACCCTTACCCGAGACGGAATGGTGTATGTGAAGGTAGATGGCGAAGACGAGGATATCTTCGTGAAACCGCCCAAGAGCATGCATGCCCTGCACGGGGACACCGTGAGGGTTGCCGTCACGCGGGAAAAGGGCCGCGGAATGGAGCGGCGCGAGGGAAAGATAATCGCAATCCTGGAGCGGAATCCCAACCCCATGGTTGGTGTGCTGCACATCGTTGGCAACAACGCGTGGGTGCTCATGTCGTCCAAGACCATGCCCTACGACATTCAGGTGCCCATCCCGGAAGGGGGCCAGCGGGGCATGAAAGTGGCCGCGGTGGTGGATAGCTGGGACCGCAGCGAATCCCTTCCCCAGGGCCATGTAGTGGACGTTCTTGGCATGCCCGGGGAAAACGAGACGGAGATGCACGCCATCCTGGCCCAGTTCGGCCTTCCGTACAAGTTCACCAAGGAAGTTCTCAAGGCGGCCGATGCCATTCCGGACAGCATTTCGGATCAGGACCGCGCCGGCAGGAAGGATTTCCGGAACACTCTCACCTTCACCATAGACCCGTACGACGCCAAAGATTATGACGACGCCCTTTCCTTCCGGAAACTGGAAAACGGCAATTACGAGGTGGGTGTTCATATTGCCGATGTAACCTGGTACGTAAAGCCAGGCACTCCGCTGGACGCTGAAGCCCAGGCCCGCGGCACGTCGGTGTATCTTGTAGACCGCACCGTTCCCATGCTGCCGGAGAAACTCTCCAACAAGATGTGCTCCCTGAGGCCCGGAGAAGAGAAACTAACGTTCTCGGCCGTGTTTGAAATCACGCCCCAGGCCAAGGTTTTCAACCCCTGGTTCGGCCGCACGCATATCATCTCCGACTATCGCTTCGACTACGGCCTTGCCCAGAGCATAATAGACGCCGGGCAGGATGCCCTTGAGCAAAGTTTCGGGGCCGATACTCCCTGGGGCGAAGTGCCCCGGGACATCAAGGAGGCGGTGCTGATCCTGAATCAGCTGGCCCTGAAACTGCGCAAACGACGTTTCGACAGCGGCGCGGTGAATTTCGACCGCCCGGAAATGAAGGTGGATGTGGACGAAAAGGGGAAACCCGTGAGCGTTCACCAGAAGTTCTCCCGCGAGGCCAACTGGCTCATCGAGGAATTCATGCTTCTTGCAAACCGCAACGTGGCGGAATATGTGGCTTCCGGCGGAAAGATGGGCGGCAAGGCGGTTAAGGGAGCAAAAACCTTCGTTTATCGTGTTCACGACGAACCCAACATGCTCAAGATAAGCGGCCTGCGGGAGTTCGCCGGCAATCTGGGCTACAAGATGGAGGCCTTTAACAGCGGCCGCGACGTAGCGGTGGCGCTGAACTCCCTGCTTGGCGATGCGAAGGACAAACCGGAGCTGGGGGCAATCCAGCTCATCGCCCTCCGCGCCATGGCCAAGGCCTGCTACAGCACGGACAACATCGGCCACTACGGCCTGGCCTTCCCGTTCTACACGCATTTCACTTCGCCCATCAGGCGCTATCCGGACATGATGGTGCACCGCCTGCTTTCCCGATATCTTGCCGGCAAGGATTCTGCCGATGCCGACTACTACGCCGCCCAGTGCAAGCACGCTTCCGAGCGCGAAGTCATCGCCGCGGAAGCCGAACGCGAGAGCATCAAGTACAAGCTGGTGGAATTCATGGAAGACAAAATCGGCCAGCAGTTCGACGGCCACGTCTCCGGCATCACCCAGTGGGGCATTTACGTGGAAATCGAGCCCACCAAGATCGAGGGCATGGTGCCGCTCCGAACCATCCGCAGCGACTTCTACGACTTCGACGAAGACCACTACCGCGTAGTGGGCCGCCGCACCCGCCACATCATCAAACTGGGGGATCCCGTGAAGATTATCGTCAAGGCCACCTCCCTGGAGCAGAAACTCCTGGACTACGAACTGGTGGAAGATGGCATCCCCGAAAGCAGCAGCCGCGCCGATGACTACGACCCGGACCGCGAAATCGAATACCTCGTGGACCGTCCATACCGCGGCGGCTCCGGCAAGAGTTCCCGCGGCGGCTCGGGTTCCCATGGCGGTTCTAGCTCACGTGGTTCGGGCTCCCACGGCTCCTCCCTCAAACGCTCCGGCAAGGGTTCCCGCATGCCCGAAATCACCGGCTCCACCCACCCCGGCAAGCGCTCCTCCTCCCGCAAATCCCGCCGCCACTAAAACCCTCGGCATTGAAAGTAGTGAATTATTTGTTATCTTTGTAGACTAAAACGTCTACAAATGAAACGAACCCTGAGCCTGGCCGCGGCGCTCGTGGCCACCCTGATAGCCTATGCTGAAGAGATTCCCCTGTGGAAAGACATCAACGCCACAAGCGTGAACGCGGATACACGCCGCACGGAGGTGATTTATTACGCCTCCCGCCAGGATGCCATTTCCAAGGGCTTCCGCCAGAGCGAGAACTATAAGGACCTCAACGGCAAGTGGGACTTCAAGTTCTTTGAAGACCACCGCACCATGGCCGTGCCCGAGAGTTGGGACAAGATCAAGGTTCCCGGCAACTGGGAACTGCAGGGCTGGGGCATCCCCGTATACACCAACATCCACTACGATTTTGCACCGGACAATCCCCAGCCGCCGGCACTTCCGGAAGCGGTGAACGCCGCCCTGTACCACAGGACCTTCACCGTTCCCTCGAAATGGAGCGGCCGCAGGGTGTTCCTGAACCTTGCAGGCATAAAGTCCGGCACGTATGTGTACGTGAACGGCAAAGAAGTGGGCTACAGCGAGGACTCCAAGAACCTCGCCCGCTTTGACATTACCCCCGTGCTTAAAGACGGCGACAACGACCTCATCCTCAAGGTATTCCGCCACACCGCCGGCTCCTATCTGGAAGACCAGGACTTCTGGCGTATCTCCGGAATTGAGCGCGACGTGTACCTCTCAAGCGAGAAAGTGGACACAGGTTTCGACTTCAGTGTTATCTCCACACTGGACGACACCTACACGGACGGCATCTTCCGCCTGAAGATGCGCTCATCGGCCCCCACAGAGGTATTCTACGAGCTCCTGGACAGCGACGGCAGCACCATTGCCGATGCCCTCTTCGAGTTCAACGGCGACATGGCTACGGTGGTGGACACCGTGAAGAACGTGCGCAAGTGGAGCGCGGAAACACCGGAACTCTACACCCTTCTTCTGCAGGTGAACGGCGAATGGACTCGTTTCCACGTGGGATTCCGCCGCATTGAAATAGCCACGGTGAAGGACGGCGACAAAGACGTCAAGGCCCTACTGGTGAACGGCCAGCCCGTTAAGTTCAAGGGCGTTAACATTCACGAGCACAACGCCTGGACGGGCCACTACATCACCCGCAAAGACATCCTCAAGGATCTCAAACTCATGCGGGAGGCCAACGTGAACGCCATCCGCACCAGCCACTACCCCCAGTGCCGCGAATTCTATGAACTGTGCGACTCCCTGGGATTTTATGTGTACGACGAGGCCAACGTGGAATCCCACGGCATGGGCTACAAGGAGAAAACCCTTGCCGCCAAGCCGGAGTGGTACGCCAAGCACATCGACAGGATCATGAACATGTACCGCCGCACGTCCAACTACCCCTGCGTAACCATCCTGTCGCTGGGTAACGAATCGGGCAACGGCGTAAACTTCTACAACGCATACCGCGAGCTCAAGGCGCTGGAGAAAGACGGCCAGAACCGCCCCATCTGCTACGAAAGGGCGGAATACGAGTGGAACAGCGACATGGTGGTTCCCATGTATCCCAGTGCCGATGGAGCCACCTCCGAATGGCTTCGCAAGATGGGTGAAACCTATACCAAGAAGCCCGTGTGCATGTGCGAATACGCCCACGCCATGGGTAATTCCTCCGGCAACATGGACCACCAGTGGGAGCAGATCTACGCCCATCCTCACCTGCAGGGCGGCTTCATCTGGGACTGGGTGGACCAGGGCCTTGCAGATCCGGAGCGCATCTGGACCTATGGCGGCGACTATGGCGAGAACGCCCCCTCGGACGCCAACTTCAACTGCAACGGCATCGTAACCCCGGACCGCAAACCCCACCCCGGCTTCTACGAGGTGCAGCACGTGTACCAGAATCTTGAAATCACAGCCGTAGACGCTGCCAAGGGCACTTTCCAAATATTCAACCGCAACTACTTCAAAACTCTGGACGAGTACACCGTCCTTTGGAAACTTGAGCGCAACGGTAAACAGATTAAAAAGGGCAAGCTCAACTTCAGCACCGCTCCCCAGAGCGCGGAGCAGTTCCACATCAGGCTCCCCCGCCTCCTCAAGAGCTCGGAGTACCGCATTATCTTCGAAGCGGTTGCCACCAAGGCCATGCCTCTGGTGAGCAAGGGTACCGTTCTCGCAAACGAGGACATCCTACTAAAAGAAGCCACGCACAAAACCCTCAAATCCAAGGGTAAGGTAAAGGTGGAGGAAACAGATTCCACTATCACCCTCAGCGGCAAAAAAGCCTCCCTGGTATTCTCCAAGGCCGATGGCAGCATCCGCTCCTACCGCTTCGCAGGCAAGGACCTCATCGACCCGGGATTCGGCCTTAAGCCCAACTTCTGGAGAGGCCCTCTGGATAACGACTATGGCAACGGACAGCCCCTTCGCGCACAGGCCTGGAAAACAGCCGGGAATAAGCTCACCGCAGCCTCCCATGAGATAATTGCCGATGGCGCTATCATCCACGCGGAATACGAAATGCCCGCCGGAGCCGCTCTGGAAGTGGATTATCACCTCAGCGGCAAGGGCATCCTGCAGATATCGGCCCGGTTCAAGGGCGG
Source organism: Bacteroidales bacterium (assembly GCA_016290725.1). Classification (GTDB taxonomy): domain Bacteria; phylum Bacteroidota; class Bacteroidia; order Bacteroidales; family UBA932; genus Cryptobacteroides. The sequence continues at coordinate 6,522 of JAEEUZ010000002.1, forward strand.
AGACAAAAAGGCCGTGGACATCCCCCGCCTTGGCTTCCGCTACCGCACGTCGGCCCGTAATTTCCGCTACTTCGGACGCGGTCCCCAGGAGAACTACCAGGACCGTTTCGGCTCCACCGCGCGCAGCATCTGGAAAGGCGACGCCCGCAAGGAATGCTATCCCTATGTGCGCCCGCAGGAGAGCGGCCACCACACCCAGACCAGTTGGCTCTCCATCGGCCCCCTCACCATCGCCGGCAACTTCGAATTCAACGCGATGTGCCAGGCCATAGAGGACCTTGACGGCGAGAACAACACGGACAGGCCGTACCAGTGGAATAACTTCAGTGCCGATGAAATCCACGACGAAGCGGTCGCGGCCAACATCCTCCGCCGCCAGACGCACATCTGCGACATTCCCACCCGCGACTTCACGGAAGTGTGCATCGACTATAAGATGACCGGCCTTGGCGGAGACAACAGCTGGGGCCTCCTGCCGGAGAAAGAGCGCACCCTATGGAGCGACCGCGACTACTCATGGAGCTTCGCGCTCGTTCCTTCCAAAGTGATGAAAGCGGAAAAAACCTTCAAGTACAGCTTCTAGAAAACGCCGCTTGTAAGGACTTTCAGAGATCCCTGCGGGACGAACTTCATTGAAGGGGCGCTCGCAGGGATTAATACTGTGGTGCCCTGGCGGAGCGGCGTGGACGTGCCCATGCACTCAAGCGAGCCATCGCCTTCCAGAACCATCGCAACCACGAACGAATCCACGTGGCGGAGATTCTTGCTCACGGGTTTATCCAGCTCGTACAGACTGGTTTTGAAATAAGGGCAGCTCACAAGCACCACTTCCTTGTTCTTCAAAGGCTTGTAGGCGGTTTTGTATCCCTCCGGGTACACCTTGTAGTCGATTGCCTGGCGCGCCAGTTCCGTGTGAAGCTGTCGGGGTTTACCGTCGAGGCCCAGGCGGCCATAGTCCCAGATACGGTACGTCAGGTCCGATGTCTGCTGGATTTCGGCGATAAAGCAGCCGCTGCAGATGGCGTGGATGCGGCCTGCCGGGAGGAAGAACACATCCCCGGGCTGCACCTCATAGCGCTGCAGAACCGACGTTATGGTGCCATCGGCAACCATTCGGGTATAATCCTCCGGAGTGATGGACTCCTTGAGACCGCACAGCAGGGCTGCGCCCGGATCGGCCGATATCACATACCACATCTCGGTCTTCCCCTTGGCGGAGGGGCCATGCTCGCGCCGGGCCATCTCGTTTCCGGGATGCACCTGGATGGAAAGGTCCGACAGGGCGTCGATAAACTTGATCAGGAGCGGGAACTCGTCGCCCGTGGAAGCATACACCTTCTCCCCTACCAGTTCTCCCTTGAACTCGTGAACCAGCGAATTGAGGTTACGCCCAGCCAGCGGCCCGTCGGCCACAACGGAGATCTTGTCGCCATAGGCCGATATTTCCCAGCTCTCGCCGATATGTTCCACATCGGTTGTCACACCCTTGTAGGCGGGAATCTTTTCCCCGCCCCACACCATCGGCCTGAAGATAGGCTCAAATACCAGAGGATACAGCATATTCAAAGTTTTTTTTTACCCATTATGAACTCCAGCGTTCCCCCTGCGACGATATCTTTGTAATCGATGTAAGGGAGCTCGTAAGGATTGCCGTTAAGACGGACGGCGTTAATGTAGCAATTCGCGTCCGAAATACCCTTGGCCGTGATACGGAAGGTGCCGCCCTGCACTTTGACATCGGCCTTCTCCCACAGCGGAGTGCCGAACCACAGGCGCGTGGAAGCCGGTTCCACCTGATAGAAGCCAAGGCTGGAAAGGATGTACCAGGCGCTCATCTGTCCCACGTCCTCATTGCCGGCGAGGCCCTCGACGTCGTTACGGTACATCTCGTTGCACACCTGAAGTATTCGATCTGCCGCTTTGTCGCGCTGACCCAGCATACTATATATATAAATAATATGGTGGCTTGGTTCATTGCCATGGGCATACTGGCCGATTAGGCCGGAAATATCCGGCGGAGCATCCTCGCCCTCGACATTTGACGGAGCCTCGAACAGGGCGTCAAGCTTCTCCAGAAGGGCTTCGTCGCTTCCGAACAGGCCGCTGAGGCCTTCGATATCGTGCGGGGCAAGCCACAGATACTGCCAGGCCGTACCTTCGGTGTAATCCGTTTCCCTGCCGCTGTGCAGAGGATTGAAGGGCTCGGTGAAAGTGCCGTCGGAGCGCATCCCGCGCATGAACTGCGTTTCCTGATCCCAGTAATTGCGGTACGACAGGCTGCGGCTCAGGTATTCCTCCGACACGTCGTCGTAGCCCAGCGCCTCGGCCGCATTGGCCAGGGCGGCATCGGCAATGGCGTACTCCATGTCGTTGGCCACCGACTCTTCGTACATGTCGGCCGGGATGAAACCGAAGTTCATTCGGAGATTCTGCCCGCGGTCCGGCGTCGTGGCCGTTGCCACCATGGCGTCGATGATTTCCTGGTCCGTGAGACCGGCGCGGAATCCCTTCACAACGGCATCGGCAAAGGAGATGAGACCGGGGTTACCCACCATGCAGTCTGTTTCGTTGCCCATAAGGTGCCATACCGGAAGGTCTCCCTGCTCCAGATATATATGGTACATGGTAGACACGATGTCGTTCATCTTCTCCGGATGGATGATGGTCATAAGGGGCATCTGCGCCCTGTATGTGTCCCAGAGAGAGAATGTGGTGTAATTCACGAAATCCCCCGTGCGCACTTTGTCGTCCGAGCCGCGGTACTGCATGTCCACGTCGCAGAACAGCGACGGGGCAATAAGGCTGTGGTACATTGCGGTATAGAACACGGTTTTGCGGTCACGGCTAGAGGTTGTTATCCGCACTTTTGAGAGTTCGTGGTTCCATGCGGCCCGGGCTGCGGCCCTGGTTTCATCGAAATCCCAGCCGGGAAGCTCCGCCGCCATGTTGGCGCGGGCACCCTCAACGCTCACGGGAGAAAGCGCAACTTTCATCAGCAGCTTTTCGCCCTTCCGGGTATCGCCCAGATTGAATCGCATGTATTTGCTGCCGCACATCACGGTATCCACTGCAGGGCGCGACACTTCGGCCCAGAAGAAAATCTTCTGGTCGCGGGCCCAGCCGGAGGAATAGCGATGGCCGCCGAAAGCGATGATGCGGCCATTGGCATCCGCTTCCGTGAGGTCTATTCCGCTGTCCACGAGATTGTCCCAGCATCCGCCGTTCTCAAGGTCGATGATAAGGGCGGCGTTATTGGACGAAGGGAATGTGTAGCGGTGCAGGCCCACGCGGGAGGTAGCGGTGAGTTCCGCGGTTACTCCCCAGCGCATAAGAGGCACGCTGTAGTAGCCGGGCTCGGTGATCTCGCGGGTGCGGTCGGCATACGACCAGGCGCCGCTTTCCGGATCCATCTCGCGGCCGCGTTCAAAGCGGCAGGGGCCGGTAACGGGCATAACGGTGATGTCGAACAGATCTCCGATGCCGGTGCCGCTAAGGTGAGTATGACTGAAGCCGATTACCGTGGAATCGCTGTCGTGATATCCGGATGTCCAGTCCCACTGCTGCGGGATGCTGGTGGGGCCAAGCTGTACGAAACCGAAGGGCACGTTCGCCCCCACAAACACGTGGCCATGGGCTCCGGTGCCGATTTTGGGATTAACCCACTCGCAGTAATCATCGGCCCCGGTGCATGCTACCGCCGCAAGGGCTGCCAAAGCGAAGAACAGTTTTTTCATTTCCATGTTATCTTACCCGCACCCAGGAGTTCACCCGTGGAAATGCGGTACGATTTAACTTTCTTTCCACCAATCTTGGCCGAACACGCGCGGGACATTGCCTGGCTTTGCGCCTGAAGGGCAAAATCCGCCGCCGCATCCTTGGTAATCACAAGGCTGTTCCCATCGGGAAGGCCGATTGTAACCATGTCAAAAGCAGGGACGGTTAGCGTGAAATACGGCTCCGAAGGGCTGTCCGGATAGAATCCCATCATGGAAAATGCCGCCCATGCCGATAGGGCCCCGCTCCCGTCGTCCCCGGGAAGGCCGTCCGGTGCGTTCCGGTAATCTTTTTCCAAAGTGAAGTGTACGGCTTTCCATGTGCGCCATTCTTCTCCTTTGGTGCGGCTGAAAAGATAGGGTTCCGTGAGCGCGCTCACGTCCCCGGAACCATCCGCCGGGGTTAAGGACAGCTCCATTTCCTGTTGTTTGGATGGATACAGCAGGGAAATGAGCCGATATGGGATTAAGCACTCATCGGTTGCCGGGAACCCCTGGTAGCGTTCCCCTTCGGTGGCAGTGCCTATCCTCTGCCCTTTGATACGCCCCTGCCCGGCGAGCGGATACTTCCCGCTCACATCGCTTATAATGCAGGGATGAATCAGGGTGTGGTACAGAGCGGTGTAGAACACGGTTTTCTGATCCACCGTGCCACCTTCAACCTGCACTTGAGCGAGATAAACGTTCCAGGCGGCATCGGCCTTGGCGCGGACCTTCTCAAAATCAAAGCCCTTCTGCTCTGCATCCAGGTTTTCCCTGGCGTCATCGATACTCACAAGCGACACCCCCATCTGCAGGGTTATCTGCTCCCCGGGGGCAACGCTCTCGAAACTGAAGCGATAGCCAATCTCATCCCCGGAAATGTCGCCGTCATAGGAATCGTACAGCAGATATTTAACTGGGGCCGATGCCGTAACGGGCCTCTGCTTCCTCCAATATCCCTCCGTTGTGGGCGCCTTACTGATACGAAGCACGAAATAAACCGGGCATAACCCGCCGTAACTGGGTTGAACCCCGGAAAGGAGCTGGAATCCCTCCACCTCCGTTTCGCTCACACGGCGAATCATTGCTCCCGCCCCGCCAATGGAGCCGTCTCCCAGGTTCAGCAATATGTTGGCCGGGCCTTCGGGGAAAGTGTAGCGTTCGATAGAAGTGCGCGTTGTAGACGTCGCTTCCACGCGGACTCCGTTTGAAAGGGTGCAACCATAGTACCCGGGAGCCGCCTTTTCATCCGAAAATCCACAGCCGTATGAAGGGTAATCCACCTGGATGGAACCGCTTGTGGGCATGGTTAACAGTGCACCGGAATCCGCGCCCCTGAGATTAATGTGACCGAACCCAGCAAGAGCCGCCCCGCCATCCACCTTGAATGGCGACACGCTAACCAGCGCATTCGGCGTAACCGCCCCGGGGCTATGCGCCCCCTCCGTGCCGATGAAAGGGTTCACCCACCCTGTTTGGGCGAGTAGCAACCCCGGCACAAGGAGCAGAAGTGATATTAACACTCTTTTCATCAAAATGTGTAGAACACGTTGTAACCGTCGGAAGTCCATGTGGTTTCGTTATTGGCGAGACGGATGGAGTACACGGCACGGCTCTGGAGGTCCTCCGCATTATCCGGCAGCCACAGCGCCAGCCTGTCTCCGGAACTTATGCTCTGGGGAAGGGTTACGGTAAAACTGTAGGTTTTGGACCCTGGCGTAATCACAGAGCCGGAAACCGTGCCGGGGGGCACCAGGCGCACGTCGCCGCAATCGGCCTTAAGAACGATGGGAGTGCTTCCATGCAGTAGCACCAGCTGCATTGGACGGACGTTTATCACCGGAGCCGCGCCGCTGTTTTCAAGCGTAAAGCTCACGTTCAGGGTGCTTCCGCTGCTGGAATCACTGCCGGTAACCGTAACATTGGCAAGATACAGGCGATATCCCAGCCACTTCACGATATCATCCATCCAGCCCTGCTCATGCCAGTGCTTCATGAGGGAGCTTCCGCTTGAACTACCGGTATGATAAGCGGTATCGTGATGCAGATATGAATAGTGGTAATCGAAGATTGCCGCCTGAACATTATCTTTGTAATAACCGTCCATGCCTGTGATCGACTTGGAAGAATATGGAGCTTCACCGCCATTGATGAGATATGCACCCTGATCCTTCCACATATTCTTATGCCAGTCGTACGAGAATGTGCCCATATCGCCCGCATATGACGAACTTCCGCCATTGCCATAAAGGAAGGCGTCGTTATGGAAAGCGAGCCGGTGCACGGCATCTGTTCCAAAACCGGACAACTGCTCATAGGCGCTCAAATTGCTGTTGCGGAAATAGCACGCCTTGTACTCCGGGGTACGGAGCGCTATCTGGCGCGTATTCGGTACTGCCGCGAGCAAAGCGTCTATTACCGCCCTTCTGTTTTCATATCCGGAAACGCTGGTGCCGCTGTTGGAAAGGGTATAATCCACTCCCCCGCTTGAGGGGCCGAAATGGGTGGTGTAATACCATTCGCCGTAAGTTCCTATGAATCCCGCCTGCACGACATAAATAATATCCTCGAAATCACTGAGTGTTGCCGTAAGATCCTGAAGATGATTCTGAATCTGCGAAAGTGTGGGTTCCTGGTCCCATTTTGAAGGGTGCCTGTTATTGTAGGCGAAACGGACGATTGCCTTCTTGCCCTTAATGCGTACATTCGTCAGCACGCTACGGACGTATTCGATTCCATCGGATGAGATATGGTCGGAATTCACGAAATCATGAAGATAGAACAATGTCATTGTGAGACGGTTGTTCGCATCATAAGAATCGTCTATTTCGTACGTTGCCGATGTGATGCTATTTGTCGTAAGTTCATCTTGAGTGGCATCTTTGTCATTATATGTACGCTTATGATACTTATACTCCACCATAACATACATACCCCTTTCCGGATTGGCAATATTGAGGGCCGATTCCGTGAAGGTTTCGTTGACATTGACCGGGGTGCCGGGCGTTCCGGAAGAGACGTATATTGTGGGCAGAACAGCAATTCTGTTCTTCGTTATATTGATGGCCTTGAGGGAGTTATGCTCGTATAGAAGCGTTCCGTTATCCGCATCTTCCAGACGGATTTTGCTTCCCGCCCATATCTCGCCGGTGGCATAGGGAACATAGAAACTCACTTCACCGTTTTCAACATCGGCATAAAAAGTGAGAACTTTTTCCTCGTCAGAACCGGCCACGGCGGCATTCCAGCGAACGTTGGATGCATCGTCCAGATTGATTCCGCCGTCCCAGAAAAGGCTGTACGTGCCGTTCATCTTAACTCCGGGCCCGGTGAAAACGAATTTCACATGCGAGGCGCTCACGTTTGAAAAAGTGAACTTCGCGGCGCCAGTGAGATTTGCAAAGGCAAAAGTGTTGTCGTCCTTGCCCCATGCAATCATCGGGATAGCACTTTCCTTATGGCCATCCGGCGAGCGGAAGTCCCTTTCTGCCGGGATAGTGTATTTAACCGTCCAGGAATTCTCGTAAACGTGGTTGTCGCATGCGGGATACATTGCCAGGCGGGGAGAATCGGCAGCCAGATACGCCGGGCCGATGTTTACATTGTCCGCAACTGTGGCGGTGAAGGTGGAGGAGGCTGACGGGGTGTCCACCGTGAAGGTTTGCCAGAAGTTATTTGTGCCGTCGTTGCAGAGGACGGAAATCTGGTCACCTGCGCTCCAGGAAAAGGTAACGTCTCCGGCGTAGGAGGTTTTCGTGGAGGTGCTGCTGGCCTGGATGGAAAGCACCTTGTAGCCGGCGGGGGCCTCCGGGGTTTCCGGGGCCTCTTCTTTCACACTGCAAGCGGCAAAGACCAGCATTGCCGATGCTAAAACAAGTGTATATCTTTTCATGGCGGCCGGATTAAAACGGATTCTGTGAATAATCCGCAGCATCCATGTTGCTGCCGGTAGATGCTCCGGTGGATTTGGGACCGGAAAGTATGTTTTCTTCGAAACGGATTCCGAGGATTTCGGCTTTAGGAGCGGTGTAATTCTGCTTCATCTTAATTTTTAGCGTTAAAGAATCTGTAAATTTAGCAATTCTTGCATTAACTGTGACGTTTACCTCCTGTTTTTTGAGTGGGTAGACAGCAAAAACGGCCATTTTTGACGTTTACCTCACGGTTTTTAAAGAGGTAAACAGCACCGCATGGGGGGGGGCGTAACAAAAAGGACGGCAGCCGGAATGGCCGCCGTCCTACTAGTTTGGTGAGGATGTGCTAGTCCACCAGGCCGCGGGCCCTCAGGAGCGCCTCGGGGGCGGGACGGGAGCCGCGGAAGGCTTCGTACAGAGTCATGGGCTCTTCGCTGCCGCCTTTCTCCAGGAAGGTTTCGCGGAAGGAGCTGGCAACCTCGGGGTTGAAGATTCCGTCTTCCTTGAACTTGGCCCAGGCGTCAACCGCCAGCACTTCGCTCCACAGATAGCTGTAATAGCCTGCGCTATAGCCGCTGTTGAAGATGTGGTTGAAGTAGGTGGTGCGGTAACGAGGGATAATCTCGCCGATGAGGCCCATTTCCGCGCAGGTCTTCGTTTCAAAGTCGCGGATGCTCTGGGCATCGGTGAACTGCTGAAGCTCTTCAAGAGACATCTCGTGCCACTTCATGTCCAGGATGGATGCGGCGCAAAGTTCGCCCGTCATGAAGCCCTGGTTGAACTTGAGGGCCGATTGAATCTTCTCCACCAACTCTGCCGGGATGGGTTCGCCGGTGCGATAGTCATTCGCATAGCAGGCAAGTATCTCCGGCACGAAGGCGAAGTTCTCGTTGAACTGGGAGAAGAGTTCCACGAAGTCGCGGGCAACGGAAGTGCCGCTCACGCTCTTGTAGTGGCATTTTGTGAGGAAGCCGTGAAGGGCATGGCCGAATTCATGGAAAGCGGTTTGCACGTTATCCACGGTGAGCTGTGAAGGTTCTTCTGCCGATGGTGCAGGGAAGTTGCAAACGTTCACGATTATAGGCCTGACATCGGCCCCATCCTGCACATACTGGTCCCTGAAGTTGTTCATCCAGGCGCCGCCGCGTTTGGTGGGGCGCACGTAGTAATCGGCATAGAAAATACCGAGGAGGGAGCCGTCCCTATCCGTGAGCTTGAAGGCCTTGGTTACAGGGTTGTACACCTCAACTTCGGGAGCGGGTTCGATGGAGATTCCGTAAATCTTCTGAGCTGCGGTGAATACGCCCTTCATCACGCTATCCGCCTGGAAGTAGGGCTTGGTCTGGCTCTCGTCAAGGGCATACTTCTGCGCACGCACCTTTTCCGCATAGAAGAACCAGTCCCAGGGCTCAATTTCGTGGCCGGCGATGGCTTCCATATCGGCCTTTTCCTGCTTTGCCTTTGCCATAGCAGCGTCCATGATGGGCTGCAGGAAGGCGTCCACGGTGGCAGGGTCCCCCGCCATCTTGTTGGAAAGCTGATAGGCCGCGAAATTGGGATAACCCAGCATCTGTGCCTGTTCGGCACGGAGTTTCAGGATTTCAAGGACAATCTCGTTATTGTCGTTCTCGCCTCCGTTATTGCCACGGGAACTGTATGCCTTGAAGGCTTTCTCGCGGAGAGCCCTGTCTTCGCACGAGCCCATGAAATCATAGTATTCTGCCACTGATATGCCGATGGCCTCCTTGAAGGCGTTGTTCTCTGCCAGAAGGTTCTGGCCGAACTTCTGCGACAGGGAGGCAAGGCGGGAGTTGATCTCCGAGAAACGGGCCTTTCCGGCATCGTCCAGTGCAACGCCGTTGCGCACGAACGCCTCGTAGAGTTTCTTGGTAACCATCTGCTGCTCGCGGGTGAGGCCGTCGGAAGCCTCATACACGGCTTTCACGCGCTCGAAGAGATCCGGATTCATCAGAATCTCGTCTTCCGCCTCGCTGAGCATGGGGAGAACCTCCTCCTCTATCTTCTGCATTTCCGGAGTGGAATCGCTTTCCGACAGGTTGAAGAAGACTCCGCTCACTTTAGCCAGAAGTGCGCCGGCCGCATCGTATGCCGCCACCGTGTTCTCGAAGGTAGGAGCCTCAGGATTGTCGATGATGGCCTGGATATCGGCCTTCTGCTGCTCTATGCCGGCCTTGAAGGCGGGCATGTAGTCGCTGATCTTAATCTTTGAGAACGGAGCGTTTCCGTAAGGGGTGTCCCATTCCTGCATGAACGGGTTTGTATGATTACAGGCCGATAGCATCGCGGTTGCAGCCAAAAATATTAAGATTCTTTTCATTATTTGATCAAGCTTGTGGTCGTCCCGGTGTAATAGACATCTAGGAGAGTGAACTGGGCGCTTCCCTGATAGCGGGAAAGGATGCCCACGAAATCCAGATTCTTGCTGCCGTCAAGCACGTCGGCAGGAATTTCCACGTCGGCAAAACGGGCATAGCCGCTGGTGCGCACCTGAACCTCCGTGCCGTCGTACATGAAGTAATGGCTCACGCTCTGGGCTCCGGGATGCTCCAGGATAACCTGTTTGTACACCTGCTCGTAGCCAAAGTTCTCGATCTTCGTCTTCGCCGTGGCTACCGTGCCGCTGCCGTCGCCGATTTCAACACTGTCCCAGTCGCCGGCCTCCACGTGAGCGTGGAAACGGAGCTTGGTGAGAGCCCATGTCTTGATATTGAAAGTATAATCGGCCCCGTTCACGCGATCTGTGGGAGAGGCCAGGAAAACTCGGTTCCAGGATTCGTTCTTGGTGTGATTGAGGTTGGGATCCGGATAGAAGAGGCAGAAGATTTCCTTGCCGCCAACAGAGTTTCCGTACTTGACATTGTTCAGCCTAACAAGCCTGCTCACATTTTCGTCTTTGGTGAGATCTGCCCCGCGGAGGGTTGCATCGGGCTGGATCCTGTCCGCCTCCGAGAGGATACGGCCGCGGAAGATATGCTTGTTCACGATGGGAAGAAGATCCAGATAGGCGGTCTCATATTCGGGGGCGGTATTGGATGCTCCGCTGCTGTATTCCTGGAAACCGTCGGCCACATAGCCAAGCTGGAGAAGGCCGTCACCGCCGTAGTTTCCGGGTTTGTATCCGTACTCTCCCAGCACAAGGCCATAGCACTTGATGTAGACTATCTGGCCCACCTTGAAGTCGTCGTAGGAACTGGAACGGCCGATCTTTACGTCCAGGCCGCCGGTGGCATCCTGGATGTAGATCTCGCGGTACACGTTGCCGTCTTCGTCCGAAGAGGTAACCTGCCCCTTGATTATCAGATTGCTGGCAACCTGCACAGGTTTTCCGTGCGTGGTATAGAGAGCCTTCAGCTCGGCAATGGAACAGTTCACATCGGCATCCATGTTCACGGGTACAAACTCCGCCCCGTCGCCGTAATTGAAAGTGAAAACCGGCTGCCATTCCTCTATGAGGCTCTGGCAGGAAAAGGCGCAAAGTGCAGCCGCAATTATCAATAATCTCGCTTTCATGGCCTTAGAATCTGAAGTAAACGTTCAACATGTAATTGGCTCCGGGCATGTAGAAATACTTGGAGTCGAAGCGGTAGTAACGGCTCTTGCTGTCCGTGTTGTCAACCATACGGGTTTGCTCGTAACCTCCGGTCTTCACGTTTTTGTTGTGAAGGAGGTTCTTGGCATTGAGCGAGAAGCCCACCATGTACTTGCGCTTGATGAACCAGCTCTTGCCGACTGAAGCGTTCAGAAGGAATGCGGGGTCGAACTTCTCCTGGGTTGTCATGTACACGATTTCCTCCGGAGTGGAAACGTGGTCCGGACCGCATACCGCATAGTCCGTGCGGTAGAGGGGATTCATGTCCAGATATGCCTCGTCGAAATACTCTGCATCCAGATTCACGAACCAGTATTTGTAGTTCCACACAAGGCCCAGGCTTGCGGCGAGCTGAGGTGTTGAAGGCACGTAATGCTGCTGCCACCTGGTCATGTCGTTGATGCCGGTTCCTTCGGGAATATTGCCGTAGACATCCACCGCGTAGACGGGATTGGCCGCCCAGTAGGTGAGGGTAACGACTTCCTGGTCGTTATAGGTAACGGGAGATGCGCTGTTGTCCAGCGTCTGCACCATGGTGGGGGTGGAAGTGTATTCCGCCCTGCCGAGTGCGAGAGCTCCCTGGATGCTAAGGCTGCGTATGATGTAGGTGGGCATACGGAAACCGAACTCGATGCCGTAATGCCTCTGGTCGATGCCGGAGATTGCGAAGTTGGAGAAGGCGTTCTGAACGTCGTCATACGCGCTCATCACCTTGCTCTGGTCCATTATCTTGGCGTAGTATGCGGTGATACGCACGTTGATTCCGTTCTTCTGCAGCTGCCAGTTCACGTCCGAGGAGAAGGTTTTCACGGTGGAAAGATCCTGGATCATGGAGTTGCGGGTGCGGGGGCTAAGGAACGCCTGGTTGAAATTGGGAGCGTCGTTGAAGTAGCCGATATTTGCCGATAATCTCTGGCTTCCGCCGATGATGTAGCTGAGGCCGGCCTTACCGGCATAGGTGAGGAAGCCGGCCATTTCCGAATTGCCAAAGGAGGTGATCACCTTTCCGTTTGCATCCTTGGGTGCGACCATCAGCACTCCGGTGGCAGGATCCGTATAATCGGCTCCCGGGAAGAGGCCCTTGCGGATAAGGCCCTCACGCCAGAAGGCGCTGTATCCAAGCTTTCCGCCGATATCGGCACTGAACTTACCCAATGCGAAATGCCCGTTGAGCCAGCCGCCGAAGTTGCGGATGTGGGCATAATAGTCGTAGCCGTATTTGTCGCCCTCGTGAAGGATGCGGGCGCTGCCGTGGGCAAGGTAGTAGTCCAGGTCGTTCTGGGCCATGGAGGGAGTTGCGGCGTAGTCCCGGTCGGCAAAATTATCCACGTCCACGAAATACTTAGCGCCAAGAAGGTCTGCAACAACCTTGTAGTATTCGGTGCGGTTCACCTTTGCGTTCGCGCCGCCGGTGAGAATGAAGTTGGGGCTAACGCGGAACTTGAAGGTCGTGGCCAGGTTGAAATCCTGCTGGTCCGTGTGGCGCTCTTCCTGCACATACTTGGCGCGGCCGCCCTCGCTCATGGCGTTAACCTGATAAATGCGGTCCCAGTTCATGTGCACCACGGTGGGATCCTCGTTATACCATGAGGCCTCCGCCATCCTGGCTTTGTCCGGATTGTTGCGTTTCATGTCCGGATTGGGGTTGTAGAAGTAGCTGGGGAGGTTGCGGTAGTAGTCCGGACGGGGGTCCTGGGCGTTGTACCAGTCCATGGCGGTGTAGCCGTTCTCGCCGAAACGATAGAGGAAGGTGGTCTTGGCGGAGAAGTTATCTCCGTTGTTGAAGTCCCAGCTCACGAAAGCGATGGGCTCGTGGGTTTTCCTCACGCGGGCGTTACGCACCTTGCCGTTCTGGTATCCCCAGTTGGCGTTGTACATGTTGTCCCACATCAGGTCGTACACTTCCTGGGTGCTGGCCATCTGCGCTCCCCTCTCGCCGGGCGTGCCGAAGAAGGCGAAATGCAGGGTGTTGTAATCGTCCAGCACTTTATCGGCCGCCAGATAATAGGCCAGCGAGCGATAATACACACCGTCGATATAGTCGTTGCCGCCAAGGCGGGCGCTCACGTTCATGGCAAAGGCCCAGCCGTTATCCATGAGGCCGGTTGCATACGAACCCATCAAACGCAGGCGGTAGAGGGCGCTGTTGGTGAGAACGCTTCCCCTGAGACCCCTGCGCACGCTGGATGCGGTGCCGAAGATGTTGGTTACGCCGTTGTATCCGCCAAGGGCATAGTCCGACACCTCGCTGCCGCTCACGCTCTCCTTTGAACGCATTGCCTCGTTAAGGCCGCTCCAGAGGGAGAATGGACCGTATCCGGTGATTGCGTCGTTCATCTTCACGCCGGCGAGCAGCACTTCCTGGCTTTCCGATGAGAATCCGCGTGCACGGAACCTCACCGAGGAGAAGTTGTAGCCGGCGATGTTGTTGAACACGTCGTTGGAGCCGAACAGGATGGTGGGATTGTCGTTGAATCCGCTGTCGTCCATGTCGAAGGCGCTGAAGGAATCGTCGTCAACATCGGCCACCTTCTCAATGGAGGTGAGCGAGAGGTTGAACATATTCTTCACATAGCCGTCGTTCACGGTAACCTGCACCTGGGTTTCCAGAAAGTCCGGGGCCAGAATGACCAGGGTGTACATTCCATCGGGAAGGTCCGGAATGAGGAAGGTGCCGTCCTGGGCCGATACGGCCGTGGCCACCTCCTCCGCTCCCTGCATGAGGGTGAGGCGGGCGTTCTCCACGGGAACCCGGCCGTTACGGTTCACCACCGTACCCTTCACACCGCCGGTGGGCGTTTGCGCAAACAGCACAAACGAAACCATGGCGGCAGCTGCGGCCAGAATAATTCGTTTAATCATAGGTTATGGTTTTATCTATTTCTTGATCACGATGTAGGTGGGATAGTGGTCCGAAAAGCCGTTTATGAAGGCTCCGCCGGAGAAAGTACGGAAGGGAGTGTCCTTGAACGGCCCGCTCTGATTGGTCATAAAGGGCTTGTTGAACACGCGGCCGTAGAATTTCTTCTTGGTAATGGGCTGGATCTGATACGTTCCCTTGGGAGCGTGCGCGAGAGCGTCATTCACCAGGATGCAGTCGTAGATGTTTGCCTCTCCCCTGTAATAAAGGGTGCCGTAACCGGCCTCCAGCATGCTCCAGAAAGGAGAGAAGAAATCCATCGGCCCAACTTCGTCAAGCTCCTTGCGGCCACGCATGTACTTCGCCATTGAATCGTCGAAGGGGTTGTCGTTCATATCGCCCATGATGGCGATCTTGATGCCGGGATATTTCTCCATCATCGTCACGGCGTGGTTGTAGGCAATCTCTCCGCCGCGGGCACGAAGGTCCTGGCCCTTTCCGCCGATACGGGAAGGAAGGTGGCATACGTAGAAGGCGAAATGTTCACCGTCGATGATGCCGTGAACCATCAGGATGTCACGGGTGCGGAAGCGGTCCTTTTCCTCCTGGGTGAGGGTGAACTCAATGTCCGAATTGAAATCGAAGGGGATGGACTCGCTTTCCACCACCGTCATCTGACGGGGATCGTACAGCAGTGCCACATCCACGCCACGGCGGTCCGGGCCGTCATAGTGGATGATCTGGAAGTTGGCATCCGCAATTGCGGGCTCCGCTACCAGATCTTCAAGGACGTGGCGGTTCTCAATCTCGGAAACGCCAAGCACGGTGTGCCACACACCGTTGTCCTTCTTCATCTCCGCAATCACGCGGGCCATGTTGTGAAGTTTCTTGGCATACTTCTCCTCCGTCCAGTTGTTGGCACCGTCCGGGAGGTACTCGTAGTCGTTCTTGCCCTCGTCGTGGTAGGTGTCAAACAGGTTCTCCAGGTTGTAGAAGCCGATGACGTGGCTGCGCCCCTTGGCCTGCAGGGTAAAGGACGTGCCCGCCAGAAGGAGAATCACAAAGATGCTGTAAAGTCGACGTTTCATATAAGCTTGTGTTTTTGTTTACCAGTTTTTCACCGTTACCGAAGGGTCTGCCGCCTCAATGCCGTCGGCAGTATCTTTGCCCAGCAAAGTGGGAAGGTTCACAAAGAAGTCCAGTCCGGTTCTCTGTTCAAGTTCGTCAATGGACACGAGATAGTTCAGATAGCTCTCGTCGCAAATAGACGCGGAGTGGGGCAGGTGGAATGCGATTGCCGTGTAACTGCTGCCTTTCTTCCGGAGCAGGGCCTTGTAGTAATGGGTGGGGACTTTTGCCGCATGCCCGGTATTGCTGCCGGACCACTGATTGGAATTGCGGATATCACAGCCCGTAACCACATAGAGAGTATCACACTTCGCGCTGTAACCTCTTACAGCAGCCTCCAGATTCGCCCAGATATAACAGTTGAAATCGTAGTTCTGGGGAGTCATGTTGGTGGGATAGAAAGTGGATGTATTGGCTTCGTAATTAAGCCTGTCGGCCGACGGGATCTGATGCCCGCGAGTCCAGCCGCCGCCATAGGTCCGGGTAACATCGCACACTGCGCTTGCAGGAAGGAGGGGATCCGTCGCCTGCCAGCTGTCTGTGCGGCTTCCACTGCCGATAAGGCCCTTATTCAGCGGATATGCCACCCACCATGATACGTATGCGTCATAGTCGTAATAGAACGACCAGTTGCGGACGCCGCTTTTGGTTCTGTCGATATATCGGCCTCCGTCCATCGAGTGGGTGAAGAAACCCAGCCCGGGCTGATCCAGGGCAGGGAGCTCCAGCCACAAGGGTGCATTTACGCTCCCACCGGCCTCTCCGGCCTGAGCGATGCGGGCCGATATGGAGTGCTGCGGGGTATCCACGCAAATCTTGGCGCCCCGGGGCTCTCCCTCCGTATTGGGATCCACCGTGAGTAGTACGGATACCACCCCCTCGCCGCTGGTGCGGGAAAAATGCAGCCAGCCATCGCCGGACTCATATTCAACTGAAAGCCTCCAGCTCTTCTGGGCTGCAACCGTCATGGACTGTGTTCCGCCCGCAGCCTCCACCATTGTGGTTTTGAGGGTGATAACCGGGATTGGCTCTTCCTCCTTGCGGCATGAAACCGCAGCCGCGAGCAAAAAAGCCGCGGCTGCGATAAGTATGCGGAATTTCAAAGTCCTCACTTAATAACTACTGTAACTTTTGTAATACGTACCTGTCCGTTGGTTGCGGTGCCGGTGTTCCCTACTCCGTAACTGGCACGGTGGATACCAGAGCCAAATGCAACCTGCTGTCCGGAGCTTAAATTTGAACCGTCAAAAGTAAGGACGCCGGTGTTTACGGATTCATATTCGATCTTTACCGAAACAAGCTCATAGTTGCCGGCGGATACAGTAAGGGTTGGTGACTCTGACTGATACAATCTCCAATTTGTTCCGGAGGTATAGTACTTACCAGTGTTGCCACCACCAGTGACGGACAGTGTTACATCATCCTTCTGGACAGAAGTATATTGAGTTGCATTTGTCCAGTTGTTGGCGGCCGCATATTCTGAGATTACAATTGCCACGGTTCTCGACTCATTCTGTGAAGAGCCGGAATAGGTGAAATGATCTGTTCCCTCTGACTTCTCGAGCATCTTTCCTTCTGAAGAACAGGCCAGGACGCCGAAATAATAATCTCCGGCCTCAAGGGCGGTAACATACCATGCGGTTTGATTGTTTTCATCCTGCTTCCATGTCTGGCCGATGGTCTCATTGATGGAAGTGCCGGTAATATTGCCCATGGCCACGTCCACACGAGTGCCGTCCGGCTTTATTAACTGAAGCTGCCAACGGTAAAAAGCCAAGTTCTCGCCGGTGTAGGCCTTCCAGGATGCAGATACTACCCCGTCTTTGCACTCAAGGCCGGACACCTTCAAATTGTAGTAGTATTTCGCCCCTGCAGCCTTCATGTCAATCTGGGTTCCCTGAGTCTCACCCTGTTGACGTGACATTGCGATAACCACCACTGCGTATTTGCCATTGACAAGAGAGCTGACAGACCATTCTTCCTTGTTATCCGATGCAGAAGTATTTCTGCCGATGGTGGAAGTGATACTTGTGTGTGTGGTGAGTCCGTATGCGAGATAGCTTTCACTTTCCATCTGACCGTCATCAGTAAGCTTGTACAGCATCCACTGGTAATAATCTGCGCCCTGGACGGTATTCCAGGAGGCGCTGAGCTGAGTCTCGGTAAAGCTTGCTGTTACGTTGGTCAAGGTTGCCTCTCCCGGCTGCTCCACTTCCTCAATCTTGGTGGCAATGATATTGATGTACTTGTTCTGGCTGGAAAGACCGTTGAAGTAACCCGTTACAGTAATCTTCTTGCCGTCATATTCAGCGGCCCTAAGATCATCTACAGGGTATACAATCGAACCCTGCTTGGTGGCAGCGTCCACTCCGTCGATTGTGATGTTATAATAGTTACCCGACTTAGCCAGAGTACCGGTGAGGGAGACAAACTCCGCTTCAGTAGCAGAATATGTTGCAGCTGAAGCCGTAATATCCTTAGGGTTAGGATATGATACGTTGTTATTGCTGGAAACAACCTCAACGGATGTAATCGTGGCCACCTGGGGAACGCCGTTGTATTCTCCCTTGACACCGGAGAACTTCACCATGTCGCCAATCTTGGCAATCCCGCCGAAGTTGGTTCCCTGGGTGTACACATAGACGTTCTTGGTGCCGTCCGTTGCCACAAAACCGCGTGCGGTAAGGGCAACTACGAGCGAAGGTTTCGAGTCGCAGGCCACACCTGACTGAAGTGCAAGGATTTCGGAAACGGTGAGCGTCTCTTCTGCGGGAGGAGTGTCGCCGCCGGTCACTTTTTCCACGAAGTATGCGTTCACGACCTCGATCTTGTCATTGAATGAGCCGCGATAGCCGCAGATCTTGATCTTGTCGCCCTCTGCAAGACCCAGGTTTGCAAAGCTCTTGTCGTTCTTTGCGCCATAGCCGAGGTCCGTTGCAGTGAGGCCGTATACGTAAACGGAAGCGCCGGTTTCATCCGTGAGGTCGAAGTTACCGTAGGTTGTACTGGTAATATTCGACATCGTACCCACAAGGATATACTTCTGAGTAGAGGATTCAGCTGCTGCGTTGAACTCTGAAATGGAAACCTCGATGGGGTCCGTAGTAGGAGGAGTGGGAGGTGTTTCACCGCCACCCACTTTCTCTACGAAGTATGCGTATACAACCTCAATCTTGTCATTGAATGAGCCGCGATAGCCGATGATCTTGATCTTGTCGCCTTCTGCGAGGCCAAGGCTTGCGAAACTCTTGTCGTTCTTTGCGCCATAGCCCAGGTCCGTTGCGGTGAGGCCGTATACGTATACCGATGCGCCGGTTTCATCCGTTAGATCGAAGTTGCCATAGGTCGTATTTGCGATATTCGCCATGGTGCCCACAAGGATATACGGCTGGGTGCTGGACTCTTCAGCTGCAAGGAAATCGGAAATAGAGATTTCGACGGGGTTGTTCGGTGCCGGGGGTTCGGGAGGAGTTTCGCCACCGACCTCGGTAACGCCGTCGATGCTGTAGACATAACCTACATTGGCAACGGTTTCAGGAGTGTTGCCACGATAGTTCATCAGTTCGGAATAGACGATGACCTCGCTACCTACTGCAGGGAGCGGTGTCTGGCCCGCAACATACTTCTGTCCGTTGAAATAGAGGATGCGATAGCAGGTAAGCTTGGTGGTGCTGCCGTCCACATCCACAAGGTCGAAGCTGGCATTGCCGTATTCGCCGCTGGCGTCGAAATTCTGGGAAATGGCAGAAACTTTACCCTTGACATAGTAAGGACCAACCTTTTCGTAATTGTCGTTGGCAGTCCAGGTAAGGTTCTTGACCGCATCGACCGCAGCTGCCACATTGAAGGGACTGTTCAGGGAACCCTCTCCTGAAGGCTGGACTGTATCTCCGCCGGGGCCGGGAGGCGTTTCGCCGCCGCCACCGGTGGTTTCGTTGATGCGGATCATGTAACCCGCGTTTGCAACAGTTTCAGGAGTGTTGCCGCGGTAGTTCATGAGTTCGGAGCAGATGACGACTTCGTCGCCCACGGCGAGAAGAGGTGCATCGCCCGTCTTCCATGCCTTGTTGTCGAAGTATTTTACCCTGTAGCAGTAGAAGGTGCTTGACTCGTAGCCTTCGTCTGCAATGTAGAATGTTGCATTGCCGTACTGGGTACCGTTGGTTGCAGTGGCATCGAAGTTCTCCGTAATCTCCGTCACCTTACCCTTGATATAGTAAGGACCCACCTTGTCATAGTTGTCTTTGTCGGTCCAGGTGAGGTTCTTGACTGCATTGAGCGCAGCAGACACGTTGAAGGGATTATCGGCAGAGCCGTCGCCCTTGGGCTCGCCCGTTCCTGTTTCCTGCCCTCCCTGAGGCTCAACCACCTCGTCGTTCAGTTTCACAAGGCACGCTGCGCCCTTGCCGGCAGTTTCAGGTTTTCCTTCGTAATTGGTGAGAGGGCCGTAGACAATCACATCGTCCCCAACTGCAACCTCTTTGTCTCCGCTCTTCCACTTGCGGCCGCCAAGGTAATAAATCTGGTAGCACTCGAAATCTTCCTGGGAGGCCTGGCCGTCATCAGAGATAAAGAAGGTGGCATTGCCATAAGTGCCACTGCCCTCGAATGTGGTCTGCACCTTGTGGATGATGCCCTTGACATAGTACTTGGTGGAAGTAACTTCGCCGGAAGCCAGGTTATTGTTTATCCAATACCTAGCCTCGCTGGCGGTGAATGCGGTTGCCATGGTGAGACCGTCTCCGGAATCGATGCCGCCCGGCTGGGTTACGGTAACGGGCACCATATCATAACCGGCCTTTACGATAATGGTTGCGCTGCGCAGCTTACCGTTATTGGTTTCGGCATACAGGTTGACGTACTGAGTACCGGTTCCGCTGAGAGGATCCACGAGAAGCCAGTCTGCCTCGCGAGGGACGGTGATCGTCCAGGCCTGGTCGGTCTTGATCTCAATGGACGATCCACCACCCATCCTGGCAATTTCCACCTGATCCGGTTCTACCGTAATGCCAAGCATGGGCTTGTCATTCTCAAAAAGATCGCAGCCGCAAAAGGCAAGAATGCCCGCGACAGCTGTCAAAAACAGATTTCTGAGTTTCATTGTATTAATTTTTGGTTGAATTATATTCAGTTCTACAAATATAGGCGAAATATTCCACTATTTCAATAGGCTTTTCCAACTATTTTTCCACACTTTTATAAGATGCAAAAATCCCCGTCGGTGTGACGGGGATTTATCAATTAATCTTAAAAGATTAGTTTGTCCGCAGCTAATCTATAAAGGCATCAAACTCTATCCCTTTCTGGCCGGGGACAAGGTGGTCGCATTCCACGGAAACCTCGCAGGAAGATGCCGAAATACCAGTGGCCGATACTTTCATCCAATGGGACTCTCCGGGCATAAGTTTACGAAGGTTGTATTTGCTCCGCGCTCCGTTAACTGCCATGAAAGCATCCCGATAAATTGGTGCCACTCCGGTATTCTCCACAAGAAGCACAGCCTCCCCGTCTATTACCCGGAAATCCTTCACCTTAAAACGGTAACCCATGGACATTCCTGCCTCTGTGAGTCTTGAATCCGACTGATACTTGGGCTGGTCTGCGCCGATGATGAAGGTCATGTGGAATTTCTTTGCCTCGTCCTCGAAAACACGGCCGTGCATTCCACCGGGGTCAAGGCAGTGCCGCTGGTCAGAATCGGTATAATAGCTGAATTCTCCACCAAGTGGCGCCTTCTGATAGCGGTCTTTACCGAAGAAAGCCCAGCTTTCGTAATTGTAGCCGTCATGGTCCTCGCACATGAAGGAATCATCGAAATTACCAAAGTTCAGTTTAAGCAGTTCGCGGTTGCTCACGAACGGGCTGTAGGTGTCATCGGCCGCATCGATGGAAATCATCCATGGAGTATGTGTGAACCAGTTGTCCATCGAAGACAGGAAATCCGCCTGGAACTCTTTGGATGGGAAGGTTCGTCCCAGTTTGAACGGCCCGGAATAAATATGATACTCCGCCCAAAGGCCGAAGCCGGTTTCCAGGAAAGCCAAACGGGGATCCGAGTCATATTTCTCTGCAAAGCGGCGATGGAACTCCTTGTGGAATCGTTGCAACTCTTCGCAGCGCCAATCCGGAAACTCGGTATTACGCCCCTCACTCTTACCATTCGTGGCTTCGTATCCGGGCCAATTCTTAATGTAATCCGGCACGGCACAACTATATCCAGGATAGGTATAACGGAAACGTATCACAGCCTGATGCCTGCGTGAAGCAACGGAATTCAGCAGATTTTCCACAGGAGTCCAGTCAAAAACATCCTTTTCCTTGCACACTTCGTTATACAGCATATATTCGAACTCCAAAGTCACCCAGCTTTTTGCGCTTTTGGAATCTTCCCATAACACTATTCCGGTCATTGGCTGGACGCGTGTAACCGATGAATGAAGGGATTTTCGGGGATAAGATTCGTACTCTCCGAGATCTTCTTCTTCCTCCGTAGAATCCGGATTGTCAACGGGGCCAATACCGCCGCAAGACAAAATAATGGCCGGTAGCAACGCCAGAAGTAAGAAACAAAGCTTTTTCACGGTCTATTCAAGCATTAGATTACGGAAATCGTCAATGTCTTTCTGCTGTACGCCGATGTCCAGCAGGAAAGCCTCTACACCGTCCTTGAAAGATTTCCCTTCCTGAACGTAGTGCTCGTAAATGTACATGGCGGCGCCGCGGTAATCAACTTTGCGGGTCATTTTCTGCGATTCACCCTCGGACGTAGCCCATCCGTGAGGAGCAAACTGGGTGAGTTCATATTCCTGGGAGATATAGCCCTCCCTCACGCCAAGCACACCCAATAAAATCATGGCTAGCGTGCCGGTGCGGTCGCGGCCCAACGAACAATGGAAGTAAACCGGTTTATTCTCCCTCACGCAATTGACAACAAACTCAAAGCAGAGTTTTGTCTTGTCTGCAAAGTATTTTTTCTTGTTGGTGGGGTCGTTAACAGGATCCGGGAGCATGAGCATATGGGTATACCCTTCCTCGATACATGGAGCAAAGAAAGCATACTCCGGACCAAGAGCACTCTCGTCAAGATATTCCTGATTGCCGGAATTAGTATGGCCGCGCAGGTCAAGTTGGGCCCTGATTCCTTCCGCAAGAATCTCCTTCTTGCCATAAATATTCAGCGAGCCATCCTCCATGCGGCCGCCGCGATATACCATACGGTATTTCACGGTCTTTCCGTCTGTGGTTTTCCAGCCGCCCAGGTCGCGTGCATTCCTCACTTTCAGTTTGGCAAAGATCTGATGCACATGGCCAGTAGTATAGAAGTCCCCCTCCGTCATTGTTGTGCCCGAGGATGACTTAATTACATAAAAGTAATGGGCGTTGGGGCGCAGATTGGTTATCCTCAGATAGGATTCACCCGCGTCGATGGTATAGTCACGGCTCCACGCTTCTTCCCACAGTTTACCCGTGAGTGCCCCTGCCGAGGCGTCCGCCTTCCAGCGGATGGTAAATGCCGGGGGAATATCCGAATTGCCGGGACAGGCGGGGCCATATTCCGCATCGCGGATATGTGTTTCGGTATAGTCCCTTTCCGGATAGGAGACCTCCGTGAGGAATTTCTCAACTTTTTCGCTTGTAACGCAAATGGTTGATCCGCTGATGATTTCCGGGTCCAGGTCCTCGACCTCTTCCTCTGTGGCAGTGTTGTTGGGGTTGTCGTCCTCTTCTATATTGTCCGGCTTGCAGCAAATCAGCAAAGCGGGAATGAGGAGCAATGATAACGCAAATCTGCTTGTTCTCATATATCGGTGTGTATTTGTTTATTTCATGTGAGCCTTAAAGAATTTGATAACGTCATTGTACCAGTTCGGCGGATACGAATGCGTCATCTCCGGATAGAAGTAAATCTGCTTGTCCGTACTTTGGAGGTTGTTGTACGGGGCGATATTGGTATGCGGCGGGCAAGTGGTGTCCTGCAGGCCGATGGTGGCATAAACCGGGCAGGAAATCTTTGTGGCCAGGTTTTTCGTGTCGAAATATGAAAGGAAAGCATACATCTGCTCGTCTGTCATGTTCCCTTTGTTTGATATTGCAGCATTTTTCGGCCATTCCACAATCTTGAAATAGTCCGGAAAGTCTCCGAGGAACGCCACGTTGGGCGCAATTGCAGTGAAGGGGATATCGCTTAGAGCCGCAGCCGCATAGCTTAAAGCTCCGCCCTGACTGGAACCTTCCGCAAAAAGATTGTTCATGTCACATGCGTCACGTGTGGCCATGAAATGTACGGCCTGCACGCAGTCCATAAAAGCTCCGCGGTAGTAATAGCCGTCTTTAAGGCCGAAATTGAAAGCAAACCAGTCTCCGTAAATGTTTGTGAAGTCCTGCTGAATGCCATCATCCCGATTGTCTGCCGTACGATGGTTGATATATTGCCCGCGGTGAGAGAGATAAAACTCCGCAAACTCACCGTTGTTGCCGGAAGGGCAGGTGATTTTGGGTGGTTTATTCAGCGTATCATAGCCCTGGAAATGCATAATGACGGGTTTTTTGCCGCTTTTAGGCTCCAGATAGTACCCACGCACAATCACAGGAGCCGGATTGGGATTGTCCGGCACAGACTGAATTTCTACGAAATATACGGTACACTTATCATTGCTCTTGGCCGGAATCTCCACCATGTTGATGGTACTTGCGTTCATTTCCGGCAGCTCTGCCAGCGCCTCCTGCCAGAACTGGTCAAAATCATCCTGTTTGTCCGGTGCGGATACGATATTCAGCGGGGATACTCCAAATGTAAATTTCCTGTATAATACGTCGTTTACGGAACATGCAGCCCTGTAAAAACCAGGGGACAAGTCGGCATCCGTTGTGAACAGCACGTCCGCATCACCGTTCTTGTCTACTTTCACGGTTTTCTCCAGAGTGGAAATGATAGTTTTTAATTCCGTATCGGCAGACAATTTCACAGTAACCCGGGCCTCAACTTTCACGTCATTGGGATTCTCGACGTGCACGGTTATTTCCGGGCGGGCCTCAAATATCCAGTCGTTCGTTACCGGAACCGTGACTTTCAACTGCTCTAAATCTTCAGGATCCAGATTCTCCTTCGGAGTGCACCCGGTAAACAGCACTGCCGCAAATGACAGTGCTGCCAGGAGTAATGACAAGTTCTTCTTCATGGCCGATTTCGTCTACTCCCTGGAGAAAATAAATACGCAGGTAATAGCCGACACGATGCCGATAATCTGCAGCGTGGAGGGAAGCGTTGCGTAAAGCACCAGCGAAATGGCGCAGCTGATAACAGGCGCGCAGGCATCGGCAAGAGGAGCCACTATCATAGCCTTTCCATAACGGTTTGCATAAACAAGCGTATACGCGCCGATGGCGTTAAGAATCTGCACGCAGAATGTCATCCACGGGCCGTTCCAACTCATGTTCACGGGCTGCGACCAATCTGTCATCGCAAGGGCCACGGGGATGAGGACCACACCGGAAATCGCCATGTAGACAAACACGCTTTCCGCATCCGGAGTGCTGTTGTTGGCAAGTTTCATAACCAGGGCCTGAATGCCCCAGAAGATGAAAACGATGGCGGCAAAAATGAGCCATAGCCAGCTTGTGGCGCTTTCATCGGTCTTACCGGAAAGCGAGAAGCACACAATGGCAACGAATGCCAGCGCAATGCCCACGTATCCCAGCTTGCTAACCCTCTCCTTGAGGAAGATGGCGCTAAGGATAACAGTGACGATAGGGGCCACGCTGATCATCGGAATCACCAGATACGCAGGAGCGAACTTCAGAGCCTGGAACAGCGCCAGTTGGCCGCCGGCACCCAAAAGGCCCACACCCATCGAGAGCCAGAAGCTCTTCTTGCGGGTGTCCAGCTTGAACTTGATGTTCGCCAGCGCCACGAGGGCACAGGGAATCATACTGATGGCCCAAACCACATAAGTGAGGGTTGCGGGGAAATCCGGCTGATCCGAAAATGCGCCCCAGATACCCCATGTGATCATAGTCACCAGGGCATACAGCAACCAGGGATTACGTTTTGTCTTTGTCATTATTTAATTAAATCTATAAGCATTTGTCCGTATTCGGCATTCTCGTGGATGCCGGTGAATTGTGCCGAGCCGGGGCCCCAGGCGTAAAGGGGAACGGCAATTCCGTTGTGGCTTTCACTGGCGAAGGATACGCCGATGGTGCCTTCTTCAATGCTGCCGTCACGAAGGGTGAGGCAGCCGGTGGCATGGTCGGCCGTAACGATAACCAGAGTGTGGCCATCGGCGGCAGCCCACTGGAGAACGTCGCCCAGGGTGCGGTCGAAGTCCATGACTTCCTCCATGGCGTAGTGGATGTCGTTGCCGTGGAGCCAGTCGTCGATGCACGAGCCTTCGATCATCATCACAAAGCCGTTCTCGTTTTGTGAAAGCAGTTCAAGGCCGCGGGCAACAGTGTGACGGAACAGGTCTCCCCTCTTCTCCGCTACGGGAAGATTGTCCGGCGACAGGATGCCGAACGCAGGAAGCTGGGCTTTCATCAGAGCCTCTTCGCTCAAAGCCACGTTGTAGCCCTTTGCGGAGAGTTCTTCGATTATGTTCCTGCCGTCTGTGCGATGTACCTCGGTAAACCAGTCCGTGCCGCCGCCGCTAAGGTAATCCACTCCGCAGTCTACATAATCGGCAATCAGGTCTTCCTGGTTGTAGCGATACTCGTTGTGGCAGCAGAAGTCGCAGGGGGTGGCATCGGCAAAATGGCAGGTGACCGCCACTCCGGTGGCCATTCCCTTTTCTTTCGCATAAACGAAGATGGAATTCAGGTTCGTAGTGTCGGGGGTAACGCCAACATGGTCATACGCCGTTTTGAAGCCGGATGCCAGGGCGGTTCCGCCTGCGCCGGAATCGGTTATGACCTTATCCGTGCAATATGTGCGGGAAAGGCCCACAACGGGCATGTTGTCCAGATTAAGCTTGCCGTGGTTGAGTACCCAGGCGCAGCTCACCTGCTCCAGGCCCATGCCGTCGCCGATCATCAGGATAATGTTCCGGATTTCTGCATCCTGCGCTGGCTCGTCCACCTTCACAATCTCATAAGGATTGGGCGAGGTATAATAAACGATGGGCAGTTCCTGCACCTTCTGCTTGCAGGAGGCAAGGAGGAGCGTAAAAAAGACTATGACAGCAATCTTCCTCATAACTCTATTCTACGAATTCGTAGCGATAGATAGCAGGTTGTCCGTCATTGTCGTCCCCAACCCAAACGCAATTGTGCGCATAATCCACGCAAACGGATTCTTCATTTTGAATAGTGGGCAGTTCAATCCTGTCTATAAGCTGATGCGCATCGCCGGTGAAAACGAATATCTTGTGGGATTCGGAATCCACTACCCAGAGCCAGTCGTTCACCGGGTCATACCAAAGGTCTGCTATTTCCCTGATAATGGATGTAATGTCTTTAAGATTAATCTTTTCGATCTTCTCACCTGCGAGTGTATACTTCCACAGATACGGCCCAGCCTGAGAACCGGTATAAATAATGTCATCCTTATAATAGGTAATGCCCTCCAGGCCAGAATTGCCGAAATTTCCGTCAACGGCCTCCTGGACGACAAATAGATTCGTCCTTTCCGTAAAATTTGGTTGGCTTATCTTTGCAACTCTCTGGGAGCCCTCGATGCACACCAGAAGGTCTCCGGTCATAGGATTACGGGTAACTCCCTCAAGGTCCGTAGAGAAGTGCTTGATGTTCTGAACTTTGCCATCGAATGAAACCTTTGCGAGCTGTCCTTCGTCGCCGACGGCCCATAAGGCCTCGCCATCTTCCGTAAGACAGATGCCGGAGAGTTCCTGAACGTTCACATCAATCTTCGTGGGCTTCCCCAGAGAGGGAACGCGGGGAATGTAGCCGTCGAAAGGCACAAGGCTTGAGGTGATATTACCCAAATCCAGGGTTTGACCACGGATAATTCTCTCATTTCCGGTGTGTCTATACATTACCGAGTAATTACCGCCTTTGCCGAAATAGAAAATAAAACCGCTCTTGAATGCCGTTATTCCAGGGAAATGCAGAGTGATTTTTCCTCCCTCCAAAGCACTCTCAATCTCGGCCTTGCTGCCTTTTGTCGGACGAAGGACACCCTCATCGTTGGTAGAGCATGTAATTTCACAACTCTTGAACACGAGATCCTCCTTACCAGCCCCTGTGAGATAGAAACAGTCGTAGTCTCCTTCAACGGAAAGAGTAAGGGTACTTGTGAATGGTTTGAAAGTGAAAACCCCTTCACTCAGGTAAGCCGCGAATATCTCATAATCGGGATTCAGGAATTGCACAGTCTCTCCGGTGAGGTCGCCGTCATTATAAATCTTATCGGAAGGAAATGCCGCATAAAGGCCATCCGGCCTCGCAGGAAAATCAAACAGCCTTCCGGAAAGATTGACTTTTGCCGTTTTTCCGTCGGCCGATATATTTTCTGCTTCAAGAATCACATCCATGGAAGCAGGAGCATAACTGCCGCGGACGTTAATCTTGTCCCCGGGTTTCCAGGGATGGCCTTCAGGGCATACAAAAGTATACTCTCCAGGAGCGGGGGCAACCCAGCCATCTGAGGGCTGGCCAGGCTCATCCGGATTATTTGGCGTACAGGAAATGAAGCACGGCAACAGAAGCCATGCTGTAAAAAGAACCGATGCTATAAATCTGCTTTTCATTCTATAACGCTGCTGTATAAGATTTTTCTACTTTTCCTTCGGAGGAAACCACATAATACACCGGGGAAAGACGTATGTCGTAAACCTCGCTGGCATTATCCGGGGTATATAACTCCCAGCCCTCCGGTTTTGGAATTGAACTGTAACCAAGGCCGATGGCAATCTTTCTCACTCCATCCCACTCCGGATCCAGCGAAAGCTTTTCAATAGCCTTCAAGCATGAAGGGCAGGACATGTCAATCACAAGGACAAGAGTCCTTTCTCCGGAAAGAACGACATCGGGCACAACCGCTTCCGACCCTTCCGTATTGATGTTGATCCATCCTCGCCGCCTGACGTATGGCCGGCACTCATCTTCATTCAGAATGCCATCCTTTACCATCCTGTCTACCGCATGAGAATATAACGAAGCGTTTCGGCAAGGAGAAAAAACGCTGTAAAATGCTCCGTCCATCCACTCGGAATAGACATAATAGGCCACTTCGTCTTTCAAGAGCCGGTTGTACAGTACATCCAATGCAGCTATGGCATCATTTTCAGGAGAAGAAACCGCAAGTTCCGCGAAGTCCGCAAAGCGGTCCTCGCTCACCTGGATGTCGTCTTCCAACAGTGGCACATCCTTCCAGAACCCGGAAAGGGAGCCTGTGGAACACCCCGCCAGGAGACATATGAGACATGCAACGGTAGCCGGGAAACGCAGGCGCATTGAAAAACTCCTATTTAAGCTCAAACAGCTTGTTTAAGCCGGTTTTACTGTCAAAGACATTGTTGTTTGCAAGGGCGATGCTATACTCCGGACGGTCTGGAAGAAGAGGGTCCTCAAGAGACAGATACAATGTACCCTTTGCCGATGGCAGGGTGAAATGCGTCTCAGTCACATGCCAGCCAGGATGCCAGGTGCGGGGATCCGAACGCACGGGGAACGTGCTCCTGGAACCATCGCTGCCCACAAAAACGAAATTGGCCGAACGCGGATTAGCCGGAGCTGCAAAGCCCCTGTTGCAGAAACGCATGTATACAGTGAAGTCTTTTCCTGCCTGAGGATTCTCTGAATAAAAGGCATCCTTCAGGACAAGACGATACCCAAGACGGGCTTTGATTTCGTCCATGCAACCGCTGTTTTGCCAGCGGGAAAGCACAGTGCTGTTATAACCGCTGTTGAGGTATGTCCAATGGTAGTCGCTCATGTCCTTGAGCGATGCATCACAGGTGCAGTAATCGGACTTCTTGCAAGTCTCGCCTCCCATAAGGACATAACGGGTATCCGCCTTCCAGAATGCACGGTCGTTTGGTTCATTGTCGAATGTGCCGGAATCATTGGAAGAGGCGCCGAAACAATCATTATGGCCCGACAGCCGCGAGAGTGAACTTCCGTCGTGGGCCATGTCCGCGGTGAGAGTGTCCTTCAGGGAGAGGTTGTACATCCTCATCTTGAACTGAGGAGTACGGAGCGCAACCTGACGGGACTCCGGAAGGGCGGCAAGAAGGGCCTCGGTGAGTTGTTTGCGAGGGGCATAATCTGCATTGGAAGACGGCTCCATGATGAAATTGGCCGTGTAATACCATTCCCCCCATACGCCCACAAAGCCGGCCTGAAGGACGAAAATCACATCCTCGTTCTTTTGGAAAATGGGCTTCAACTGCTCCACGTGCCTGAGTACCACATCAACTTTGGGATCCCATGGCTTGGAATCCTCATCGTTTTGGTATGCGAACCTGAGGACACATTTGATTCCCGCCTCGCGGATGGCGTCAAGAGAACTCTGAATCATGTCCAGATATGCCTTTGAGATATCTCCGTTCATGAAATCCGTAAGGTAGAAACCCACATACATCAAAGACATACCCTGGGTTTTTACCGCCTTGGCGGCAGATACCTTGACAGGATTTGATGCGGAGAAGATGTCCACTGCACCGCCATAGAACCCTCTTTCGGGATTATAAATGATATCTTCGGATTCTGTAAAAGTAACTTTCACTCCGGGAAGATCCGTCTCCATATCCACAGGAGGAGGAGTGGGTTCTGTAACCAGAGGAAGAATTGAAAACTTAACCAGACATGTCAGTTCCGGGTAATCACCGTCTTCTTCTTGAATAAAGCTGATTGTCACTTCGGTTTCCTTCTTGGGAGCGCCCAGAGTAACTTTGTACTGGCGGTATCCAACAACCAGAATTGAAACCAGGGAAGAATTGCTGGCACTCACATCTATGTATCCTGAAGACGGGCTGTCTACAGTAAGGACAAAACTCTTATACGCCTCTATCTGTTTTCCAGGCAAACCGGAAACAGTAAGATCATCCTCGCCCACAGAGTTGAAAAAGTCAAAACAGGACACAAACGAGAAGGCGGCAGCCAGAACCAGGGAGGCAAAGCGTTTCATATATCTGTTTTATTTGAGTTCAAACAATTTGTTAAGGCCGGTTTCGCTGTCGAAAACGCCTTCGTTGGCAAGCGCAATGCTATACTCCGGACGGTTGGTGAGCATAGGATCCGACAATTCAAGATAGAATGTGCCTTTGGACACGGGCATTGTCAAACTTGCATGCGCAACATGCCAGCCGGGATGCCAGGTACGGGGATCTGCATCCAGCTGGGCTTTGGTAACGGAACCGTCCGAACCCTTGAATACCACGTACGCATTCCTGGGGTTCATAGGTGCCGCAAAACCGCGGTTTCCTATCCGCAGTGTAATTGTAATCTCCTTTCCTGCTGAAGGATTGGGAGTATAGAACAGGTCCTGCAGGGTAAGACGGTAGCCAAGACGGTCTACAATCTGATTGTAGCAGCCTGTTTCTTTCCAGCGGCTTATTACGCCTCCGTGGAAAGTATTGTTCAGATATGTCCAGTGATAGTCTTTCATATTCTGGAGTGTAGCTGAGCAAAGACAGTAGACAGACATTTCACATGTTTCCCCGCCCATTATCGTGTAACGGGTTTCAGCTTTCCAGTAATTTCTCTGTACTGTACTTTCAAATGTGCCCCTGTCGTTGGCATCTGCCCCGAAGCAGTCGTTGTGACCGCCCAGACGAGCCAGGACAGTGGGTTGATATGCAGTAGCCGCGGTTATGGTATCCTTAAGCTCCATCCCGTACATCTTCATTTTATACTTTGGCGTGCGCAGCTGAATCTGACGGTTTTCCGGAAGAGCTTCCAGAAGCGCATCCACCAGATTCTTGCGGGGAGCCCAATCCTGGTCTGTCTTGGGATTGGAATTAAAGTGGGAAGTATAATACCACTCTCCCCATACGCCGACAAAACCTGCCTGCATAACGAAGATGACGTCGGCATTCTGCTGAAGAAGAGGCTTAAGTTGCTCCACATGGCGCATAACAACGTCAATATCAGCATCCCATGGCGTTTCTCCTTCGCTGTCTGAGTATGAGAATCTCAGGATACACTTGGCGCCACCTTCACGCAGCGCGTCGAAGCACCCCTGAATCAAATCAAGTTGCTCCTGGGGCAGATCCTTATCCACAAAATCCGACATGATAAAGCCAAGATAGAAAAGCGTACGCCCCAGGCGACGCTGAGCAAGCACCCCTTCTGCAGTAAGGGCCTGGCTGGCCTTCCTTATATCGGCAGGACAGTAAAAACCGCGTTCCGGATTGGTGATGTGGTCGAATGACTCGGTGAAACTCACCTTGACGCCGTCAAGGTCTTCCGAAGGCCCGGCGGGATACTCTTCGGCCTCTTTCTTTTTGATTGTAAATTTGATGACTGCGCTGGCGGCATCGTAACCGCCGGCATCATCCTGTGTAAAGGTAATTGTTATGGGCGTATCCTGCTCTGGCGCGCCGGTAGCAACCGAATATACCCGTCTTTTCCTGAGAGCAATGCTCACCAGTTCCGGCTTGTCCACCTCATAGTAGATTACGCCATCCGACAGAGATGATACCGTAAGAGTGAAAACATCGTAGGCTTCAACGGGTTCTGTCGGGGCGCCGGTTATAGTGAATTCGGGATTCCAAAGGGCGTTCGGATCCTCGCCAGGCTTACAGGCGACGGCTGCAATGGCAACCATGGCGCAAAGCAGAAAACGTTTCATGGTGTCAATGGAAAAACAAGGAGGCCGGGCCATGCCGGCCTCCTTGATAGGATTAACAATTACTTAACAGTGGTAACCTGAAGGAGGGGTGCATGACCTGCAGGGTTCTTTTCAGGATCCGGAGTAGCGTTGGGAAGGATACCAACGGAGTTCCAGTTCTGCTGGATGTCCACACCGAGAGAGAAATTGTCGGCAAGTTTTCCGCCGGGATACATTTCGCGGATCAGGCGGATTTCATACTGGTTGCCGCTACCTGCGCCGGAGCAGAAGTTGGAGCCTTCTCCCACAACCTCTTCCCAGCAGCCTTCCCAACCGTTGCCACCGACTTCACCAACCCACTTGTGGCCTGAAGGGTTGTAGCTGCAGAACTCGCCGTCGGCAAAGATTGCACCTTCAGTCATGATATCGGCGCAAGCCTCTGCAAACTGGTCTCCGTAACCGCCGGTTTCGGTTTTTCCGTCACCGTTGATGTACATGTGGAAGGGAACCCATGCGCGATCTGCGATGTCTTCACCCACAAACTGGAAGTAGATGTACACATAGTACGCATCGGCATAGACCTTAAGGGTCTTGAGAGAAGAATAGGTGTTGCCCTCTGCGGTTTTGGCTACCGCAACCTTGCTTGCATCAAGCTTGGCCCAGTCGTCGAAGTTACCGTCGATCTTGATGGGAGCTTCATAGTCGCTCTTGCCACGGCCACCTTTGCCGCCTTCCTTTTCCTGACAGGAAACGAAACAAATCATGGCTGCTACGGCCAGAAATGCAAATACTTTTTTCATAATTGTTAATAATTAAAGAATTAGTTAATAAAGATTTTGGGTATTGTTTAGATTTTAGAAAACTATCTAATTTGAGTCATACCGGTTGTGTTGATTTCATCTTCCGGAAGCAGAAGGGCGATCCTGAGGTCGGTATAAGGAATCACTTCATAAGGGTGATAACCCACATAACGGCGGTCGAGGCTCTTGCGGTTGCGATAGACATCGAACATGCGGTGTCCCTCGAAGCAGAGTTCCATCCTGCGTTCATCCAGAATCACATCAAGTGCATCGGTATAGCCGTGCATATCCGTTTCCGAGAACATGGCTGTTGCAGGGAGACCGGCACGGCGGCGGATGATGTTCACATCTTCCAGAGCACCGGCGACGTCGCTGGTATGATACCGGGCCTCCGCCCTGTTCAGGACCACTTCACCCCAACGGAGGAATACAGGAGAGGTGAGCATGGGATTACCATCCTGATAGCTGAACTTGGTATTATAGTAAATCACATACTTACCACCGTTATTCCTGATACCTTCTTTACCCGTATCGCAGTTGGGACGCACGAATACACGGCTCTGATATCCGTCCACGGCCTTTTGCTGGACAAAATCATATCCGGTCACATAATACTCTCCACGACGGTCAGGATCTGCGGAAGGAACAGCCTTGTATGTCTTTCCGGAGAACTTGAAATCCACGGAGCCGTCGGCGTTCTTGGTAAGGCCGCTTGCAACGTATGTGGAGCAGAAGTCGTTTGTGGGTTCATCTTTGTAGGGAAGAGTGACCATAACTTTGCCGTCCTTTTTGTCTCCGGGCATAATGAAGTATGATGCGAAGCGTTTGTCGGCATGTACGCCGTCAACGTCATAACGCTGGAACAGGTCGATAAGGATTTCGCTCCAGTAATGTTCGCCCCATCCTTTCACATCGTGAAGATACATGGATGCGATGGATGCTTCAGCATGGTCCGGCTGTGCGATTTCGTCGGATGTGTCGTGAGCCACGCACCAGATTGTTTCTTCGTGATTGTAGGTGTGGGTTGGATAGTCTGCATAGTCATAACCCGTGGTCACGGATGACGGAGCGTGGGCCATAAGTTCATTACAGACGGTCAGGCAATCCGACCAATTCTCCATATAAAGATATACACGTGAGAGAAGGGCGCGGGCGGCATCGGCAGAGACATATCCTTTGTTGCCGCGGTTTCCGCCATTGGCCGCCTCATAACCATCCATATATTTGATGGCGGCTTTGAGGTCCTTCACCACCTGGTCATAAATCTCGCCAACAGTAGAACGTTTTGTCTCTGAAGCATCCGTACCTACGCGAAGCACCACACCGGGATTGTCGCGGCCGCACACATAAGGCTGGGCAAAAAGCGTAACCATGTGGAAATGCGCTATTGCACGGAAGAAATAGTTTTCTCCGAGCAGGTGGTCGCTCAACTGATCGTTCCCTTCGGTGGGAATAATAGCCGAAATATTGGTGTTTGCTACATTGATGATTTTGTAGGCAATCCACCAGGTGTAATAGATATTCTTCTGGGTGGGAATATCCTTGTAAGTATAAGCATAAGTGAACGGGTCTTCACTCATGCCGGATACGGTAACATTGTCTCCACGCAATTCCGAAAGTTGGAAATAGTGGCGCACATAGTAGTTGCCGCTTTCACCGCCGCTCTGCCCTTTGTATGCAAGCTTTTCCTTGAAAAGGGCGTAAATGCCGTCAGTGGTATAGATTGCCGACGAGGGGTTCTCCTTGAGCTGGTTGGGAGTCATGGAGTCGGACGAATAGAAATCCATCTCGCATGAAGATACCGACAGTGCCAGGGTGGCCAATGCTATTGCAAATATCTTTTTCATAATTTCCTTGCTTTTAGAATTTAATGTCGACACCCAGCACTATTGACAGGGGAACAGGATAGTTGTTGGAATACAGACCGGCATGGCTGTATGTATCGGAATCCAGCCGCACTTCCGGGTCTGTGCCGGAGAATCGGCTGAGCGTGAGGATGTTGTCGGCGGAGAGGTATACACGGGCGCCGCTCATCATGGTCTTGGAAATAAGGCTTTCGGGCAGATCGTATGACAACGTTATGTTACGCATACGGAAGAAACTGCCGTCTTCCAGATAACGGGAAGATGTCTTGTTGGCACCGTCGGAACGGCCGGGCTTCGGCTTGGGGTGGGTTGCGATATCCCAGGTAGACTCATCGTCTTTGTCCCAGCGCACCCAACCAAGTCCGTTGTTGTGGGACATTTGGTTGAGGTTTGTAAGCTGGCCGTCGGAGTCCATTGTTTCACGGGTCTTATTGTAGATTTTATTACCAACCACGAAGTTGCCGTTTGCGGTGAGGGAGAAATTGCGCCAGCGCAGAGCCGTATTGATACCGCCGCTGAACCAGGGGGATGCAGAACCCACAATCTGGGGTGTGGCCTGGCTGTATTCGGTAACGGTTGTAACCGTGCCGTCCTTTTCAATCCTTTCCCACGAAGGCTTACCGACATATTCTTCGTATTCCTCGTCATAGACAGTTACGACTCCGGTCCACTTGGGCATGTACCAGGAATAGATGTCGTAACCTTCCTTGAGCATCTGGGAAACTTCTCCCTTGGTCATTACAACATCCTGGCCTCCAGGAAGAGCAACAACGCGGTTCTGGTTGAATCCGAGGTTCAAACCTGCCGTCCAGCTGAAATTCTTCCTAAGCATGATGGGACCGTCAACTGCAAGTTCAACACCGCGATTCCGGACGGTTCCCACATTGTCCATGATGGCGAAGAAACCTGAGGATGGCGGCATGGGGTTTTCCATGAGAATCTTGGTATTGATGGTATTGTACAGGTCCAGAGTGATGTTGATGTTGTTCCATGTGGTTGCATCCACACCGAGGCTGGCCATATAAGCCTCTTCCCATCCGAGGCGAGGGTTGTCCTGGCGCTCAAGGATTGCGGCTTTGGCGCCATTGTACTGCGAAGAAAGCGAATAAACCGACTGGTAACGGAATGCAGGGATATTGTCGTTACCGGTCTTTCCGTAACCGGCACGAAGCTTAAGGAAGGAGAATTTGTCCTGATTGGCCATAAAGTCCTCACGGGAGACAATCCATGCGCCGGAAATGCCCGGGAAAATACCGCCGCGGTTTTCAGGACCGAACTTATAGCTCTCGTCGTAGCGGATTGAAGCGGTGAGTACATACTTGCCGAGGTATGAATACTGAGCCTGGCCAAGAAGTGCCCACGTGCGCGTTTTGTAATCTGCGCCATCGGCACCGCTCACGATGGAACTGGACAGTGAACGCATTCCTGCAGGGAACCTTGTTCCGGTGGCGTCGAAACTACGGGTGTAGCCTTCACCGTACTCCCAGCCCACAATCGCATTCACGTCATGGTTTCCGAAGGTTTTATATGCCTTTGCGATGTTGGTTGTGCCCCAGCCATTCCATTCACTGTCGCTGTTTGTGAGACTGCCAACGCCGCCACCGTCGTAAGTACGGGGGTCTACATAGCTTTCATAGTATGAATTGGATGTGTCGTAGCGGTTGGTTGACGTAATGGTGAGCCAGTCCGTTACTCTCCACACCAGCTGCAGGTCTCCGGTGAGGTCTTCACCGTGACCCTTCGCATAGTTGTACTGCTCGCTGTGAAGGATGTTGGAAGGATTCTGGGTGTACCAAGCGCCGCCATTGTCCGGACGCGGAGAAGTATAGTTGTCGATCTTCACGAATTCATTCGTGATATTTCCATCTGCGTCAATGACATAAGGAATATCCCAAGGCATCGAGAAATACGCGCCGTCCAGCAACCTCCAGGAAGATTCTCCCCTGTCATAGCTCTTGGCATAATTCAGGCGGATGTGCATGGTGAGTTTGTCATTGATGGGGGCCGACAGATTCACACGCGCCGCATTCTTAAGGAAGCTGGTATTGATGAGCGTACCCTTTTCATTGTAATGGTCAAGGCTCACATAGTAATTGACCTTTCCGGATTTACCTGCTACGGAAACATAGTAGTTCTGAACATTACCGAGTTTGAAGGTGTTGTTCACCCAGTCAAAATCCTGGTCAAGAAGCGATTCCGGATAGAGTTCCGATGCCACTACGGATGAGAACTGCATGTATTTGTAATCCAACAGTTCTTCGGAATCCATTGCATGGAATCTGCCGGTAAGGGCTTTCTTGATACCGGCGCTGGCTTTGAAGTTCACCTGGACATTGTCCCCGCCGGTCTTGGTGGTGATAACTATAACACCGCCGGATGCAGCCGCACCGTACAAAGCGGTTGCAGAAGCGTCTTTCAGAACCGTGATGGTTTCAATATCATTGGGGTTGAAAGCACCGCCGGCAACGCCGTCAACTACATACAACGGGCCTGCTCCTGCGGTGATGGACCCGGTACCGCGGATGCGGATATCTGCATTTGCGCCCGGCTGGCCTGTTCCGTTCATAACCACAACGCCGGCAACCTTGCCCTGAAGCATGTTGCCAACGTCGGCTGTGCTCACGTCACGGAGTTTTTCACCGTCCATGGTGACAACCGAGCTTGAGAGTTCCGCCTTCTTCTGGGTTGTGTAACCGAGCACAACCACTTCTTCCAGCATCTTGCTGTCCGGCTGGAGGAT
The DNA here is from genome assembly GCA_016290725.1 of Bacteroidales bacterium. Lineage (GTDB taxonomy): Bacteria > Bacteroidota > Bacteroidia > Bacteroidales > UBA932 > Cryptobacteroides. The sequence continues at coordinate 43,923 of JAEEUZ010000002.1, forward strand.
GACATTGATAACCCGGCGGTCGCCGACTTTCTCCGTCACACTTTCAAAACCGATGCTGGTAAAAGTGAGCACATCGTCGTCACTTGCCTGAAGGACGTAATTACCATCATAGTCCGTGACAACGCCGCCGCCGGAGGAAATCACGATACCCGCACCTATGACGGGTTCGCCGGTGGAAGCGTCTGTGACCGTACCTGAAACCTGATGTTTCTGGGCGAAGGCCGTCAATGACACCATGAGCATGGCTGCCACTGAGATAACGCGGATGAGTGTTTTTTTCATTGGTTGTTGTTTTATGTTTACAGTAAATCGTTCAAGCCGATGAGGTTGAATGCGCGGAAGTACTTGTCCATATCCCGCTCTATACGGCCAAGGACAATCTCTTCAGCATCCACGCCAAGACGCCGGAGGTTTTCATACAGGAAACCACGGGCCGCAAGGGTGCGGGGCTGCTGCCAGATGTAGCGGCAGCAGGTGGATACGATCCAGTCCTGCCTTTCGGGGGTGAGGGCGTGGAGGCTCTTGCCCTGTTCGTCCTCGTGGAGCCATTTTTCCCAGCGGTGGCTGTCTTCCACCTCCTGCAGGAGCACTTCACGCATGTTTGAAGGAACGGCCACAAGGCCTTCCGCATATTTGCGTTTTTCAAGCTCTTCCAACTCGCAAAGGGCCCTGTACTCGCTCATGGTGAATTCCGGGCCCACGTTGGCGGCGCCCATTCCGCAGAGCGGATACTCCTCGGGATTAGCTACATCATCGGTGTAATGACCTTTGATGTAGCTTCCCAGAGGACGA
>JAEEUZ010000061.1 GCA_016290725.1 Bacteroidales bacterium
CTGCAAGGAGGCCTTCGTCCAGGGCGCGGGCAAGGTCTTCTTCCACGGCAATGCCGCCGCGACCGGTATTCACAAGAACGGCGCTTGGCTTCATAAGGCGCATCTCTTCATAGCCGATGAGCCCTGCGGTGCGCTCGTTGTATGGGGCGTGGATGCTCACGACATCGGCCTTTTCCAGGAGTTCATCGATGCTCACCGAAGGATAATCCTTGCAGTGCGAAGTGCCTGAGGTGGAGGAGTAAATGACCTTCATTCCGAAACTTAGGCCGATGGAGGCGACCTTCTGGCCGATGGCGCCCATCCCCACGATGCCAAGGGTTTTTCCTGCAAGCTCCGTGAAGGGATGGCCTGCATCCACGTGGATGCGGCCCTGGGCGTAGACGCCCGACTTTACGTAGTTGTCGTAGTGGAAAGCCCGGCCAACCAGGTTGAGGATGTGCATCCATGTGAGCTGGGCAACTGAATCCGTGGAATAGGCTGCGACGTTCCGCACCGCTACGCCGCGCTCCGTGCACAGGGGAACGTCTATGTTGTTTATTCCGGTGCCCGCCTCGCAGATGAGCTTCAGCTTCGGGGCGGCGTCCAGGAACTCCTTGTTCACGATTATCTTGTTGAGGATGGCTACATCGGCATCCGCAACTCTCTGACGGGCCTGCTCGGGGGTGGAATCGGGGTAACAGGTAAATTCGCCCTGGGCGGATATTTCGTCCATCGGCGTAGAGCCCATAGTGGCTGCATCAAGAAAAACTATACGCATAATTGTACAAATTTAGATGTTTTTTTGTATTTTTACGCCCCGATGGACGAATATTTGAGGCATATCGCCGAGGCAGTGGCGCGACGCCGGGGTATTTTGAGCCCGGACAAGGACTGGTGCGCCATTGGCGGAGACCTGCTTTTGCACCCTGAAGCTGCGGCGGCTCTGTTCGTTACCCCGCTTCCAGACTGGAAGACCGTGATGCTTAAGGAGGCTTCGGAGCGGAAATTCTCCGGGAAGCGCTACTGCAGGCAGCTTTATACTCCGGACAGCGATCCTCTTCTTGCCGATGCCATCGCCGACCTCACCTACGCGCAGGAAACACGCCTTACGCTGCGGGACCCGCTGCGGCCGGACGACGAGGTCCGGGAGAACGCATCGTCCTTTATCCTGGCGGTGTACACTCTGTTTGCCATGGTGATGCATAAGCGCACGGACTATGAGGCGCTGTATTGCGCAGCCCTGTCTAACTTCTATGATTTGTTGAGCGCACGCGGTGTGCGTCAGGTATACGACACTGCATGGCCGGGGCGCTATTCGTCTGCTGAAATCTTTTATCCTCTTGGCTGATGGACTGGAATCTTGTACTGCGGCTGGTTGTGGCCGGATTAATGGGCGGCCTTGTTGGCCTTGAGCGGGAACTCCGCGCCAAGGAGGCGGGCCTGCGCACACACTTCATCGTGGCTCTGGGAAGCGCCCTGTTCATGATTATCTCGCAGTTTGCCTTCGGCGATGCCCAGCACGACGCTGCCCGCGTTGCGGCCCAGGTGGTGTCCGGCATCGGCTTCATCGGCGCCGGTGTCATCATCTTCCAGCGCAATGCTGTGCGTGGCGTAACCACGGCGGCCGGCCTGTGGGTTGTTGCGGCTATCGGCCTTGCCTGCGGCGGCGGAATGTGGATTGTAGCCGGCACTGCAACCATCCTCACCGTGATGTGCCTGGAGGCCGTGCACTTCCTGCATAAGCGTTACGGAGAAAAGACCATCGGCCTCAGTGCGGACTGCAGGGGAGAGGGCGAAGTGAAGGACATTCTCCAGCGCTTCAAGGACGCAGGAATCGACGTAGAATCCTGGTCGCTGTCAAAGGGCCGCGTCACTTTCGAACTGCACATCCGCCAGAAGGATTACATTAATCTCCTTCCTTCAATCCTATCTTCTCTGGCCAATCCTTCCGTGGAGATACTGGGCTAGCTACGGAACAGTTTTTGCTGCTTTTTCGGGTAAAAATCACCGTTATGAAAAAGTTACTGCTTATTGCGGTTCTCCTGGCATTGTCGGGAGGCCTCTACGCGCAGAATTACAGAAGCGCAGATGGGGACAATGATGCCCAGCGTCTGTACATTGCACCCCAGTACTACGGTCCCACCGAGATGGACTACTTCTATATGATGCCGCTTGAAGAACGTCTGAGCGCGATTTACGGTAGCAGCTACCGCAAGGCGGCAAGCAAGCTCTGGGCAGGCCGCGGCCTGTGTATCTTAGTGGCTCCTATCTTCGCCACCATGTCGCTTGGAGTCTTCTTCGATGATGAAGTCATGGCTGCGATGGGGGTTGTAGGCCTTTTGGGAACGGCCGGTTCCCTCGGCGCCGGAATTCCCCTCTGGGTGAGCGGGCGTCGTGAAATGGACGTAATCATTGACGATTACTCCCGTCGTTACGCCCCCCGCCCCTTCAACGTTACCCTCGGCCCCACCTCCAACGGCCTGGGCTTTGCCCTGAACTTCTGACGTTGTTTGCTGAAACGCAAGGAAAGACGCTTTCGTGTGTCTCGTGGCAGGTTTTACGGTTAAAACCGATAAAAAGTGTTCACGAAATACACGAAAGTGTTCTTTTATGTATTTCGTTTTTTGTAAATTTGTGGGAGCTATGGCGGTAAGCAGGAAATACGGGACGTGCTTTTTCGAGCAGTATGCGCAGATTTCGCTGTGCGCACTGCTGGGGAGCGAGTTCGAGTGCCTGGTGAACAGGGACAGGCCGGATTTGCAGTCGGAGGGGAGCGACGCCATCGGCATAGAGGTTACAAGGGCCATGGAGGAGAGCCGGAGGGCGGAGCAGGAACTGCTGAAGGATGTGGCGGGGATAACACTGGCTCCGGAGCAGGAGGATGAAACCAGCGATATCCTGGAGTACGGATACGCGTACGGACTCAGGGGAGGGAAGTACATCGGGGCGAAGGAGCTCCCGTACTGGGAGATGGCGCTGCCGCTTAGGCGCATCCTCGAGAGCAAGGTGCAGAAGGTGGGGAACGGCTTCTACGGGCATTTCCGCAAGATGGGGCTGTATGTGTTCTGCAAGGATCAGCTCAGCGAGATGGACGTGTACGGGACGATGAGCTACACCATCGGCCTGCAGAAATATCTGGATAACCGCTTTAACCGCCTTTATCTGGCCGATGTGGACGACCTCTTCGTGTGCAATCTGGACGACGGCCTCCGCGACAGTTCCCGTCTGTGCCGATATCCGATCTCGCAGGAGCAGCGGCGCGCGTTTTACCTTGAGGCGGTTCGTAAACAGTTGGAAGTATGATATTGATTCTCATAGCCGCCGTTCTGCCGGCACTGGTTCTCCTTTATTTTATATATAGGAAAGACAAGCTGCGCAAGGAGCCCACGGGGGAACTCCTGAAGGGCTTCGGCTTCGGCGCTCTTTCCGCGCTGGCGTCGTTCCTGATTTCCACGCCGCTTGGAATTCTGGGGTTCTACCCCTCGGAAGCCACCACGGCGGCTGGGCACATTAGCACGGCGCTTTTCGGCGCGGCGGTGCCGGAGGAGCTCGCAAAGCTCTTCATGCTTTGGCTGCTGCTCAGGCACAGCAAGCACTTCGACGAGTATGTAGACGGCATAGTGTACGCGGCGTGCGTGGGAATGGGCTTTGCCGCCCTGGAGAACATAATGTACCTGTTCTCCAACATGGAATCATGGGCCGAGGTTGGCGCCCTCCGCGCCCTGTGCTCCGTGCCCGGGCACTTCTTCTTCGCCGTGATGATGGGCTTCTTCTACTCGAAGGCGATGCTGGGAGACCCGGCAAAGCGGAAGGCGAACATGTGGCTCGCCGCCCTGGTGCCCATCGCCCTCCATGCCAGCTTCGACGCCCTTCTGATGGTATCCAGCATGGGAACCGGGATAGCGGCAACCTGCATTGTCCTTTTCATCGGCCTGTATGCCTATATGGCTTTTACCACCCGCAAGCGCTACAAGGAGCATCTTGTCATTGACGAAGTGGCCAAGAAGGTGGACGACACCATGGCAGCGGAACTGGCCGATGCCGCCGACGGCAAGCGCGACAACCCTGTGGGCGAGGTAATCTACCTGCCGAAAGATCTGCCTCAGGACAAGGCGTAACCGTTTTTTTCAAAAAAATGCGAAAAAATCTGTAAAAAAATTTGCAGATTAAAATTTTTGTCTTACCTTTGCAGTGTACTAATGAACTAATACACTAAAAACTCATTGATATGAAAAGGTTGACACTTGATCGTCAGAACAAGAAGATCGCGGGAGTTTGCGCCGGTATCGCGAACTACCTGGAGGTGGATGTGACGATAATCCGCATTCTGTTCCTCGTGGGCCTGGTCTGCTTTTCGTTTGGCTTCTGGGTCTATGTTATCGTGTGGCTTGTAGCCCCTTCATCGGACAAATATATTGAAAAAGCATAAGGATATGATTACAATCGACAATCTTGCATTCAGTTACGGGCCTGTAAGCGTGCTGGAGAACATCTCCATGCGCATCCAGCCCGGCAGTATTTACGGTCTCCTGGGAGAGAACGGGGTGGGGAAGACCACTCTGCTCACTCTCCTGTGCGGGCTCAAGAAGCCCCTCAACGGCAAAATCGACATCGACGGCTACGATCCTTTCGACCGCAAACCCGGCCTTCTGGAGCAGCTCTATTATCTTCCCGACGAGGTTGCGCCCGTGAACGCATCGGCCTATGACTTTGCCAAGGAGACGGGAGTTTTCTGGAAGGGCTTCAGCCTGGAGAAATTCGTCCAGGTGCTGAAGGAAGTCGAAGTGGACGAGAACCAGAAGATGAACGCGATGAGCGCTGGTCAGCTCAAGAAGACCTACATCAGTTTCGCTCTCGCATGCAATGCGCGCTATTATTTCATGGACGAGCCCACCAACGGCCTGGACATCCCGTCGAAGACACAGTTCCGCAAGGCTATCACCAAGTACACGTCGGAGGAATCGGCAATCGTCATCAGCACCCATCAGGTGAGGGACCTGGAAAACATCATCGACCCGGTGATCATCCTGGACAAGAGGGATGTGCTGCTGCAGGCAAGCATCGACGAGATTTCCGAGAAGCTGTTCTTCGACTACGGCACTGAAATCCAGCCGGGTGCGCTTTATCTGGAGCAGATCCCCGGAGGTACCATCCAGGTGTATCCCAACACTACCGGCGAGGAGTCCAAAGTGAATATGGAGGCGCTGTTCAACGCCGTGTACAAGCACAAGGACGTGATTAAAGCAATGTTTAAAAAGTAGAAAGCCATGAACGAGACATTTTCTTTCAAGCGCTTCGGCACTTATTTCAAATATGACATCACCCGCCTTTGGAGAAAACACTCCAGAGCTGTTATCCTGATGGGATTCTCCGGCGTTATCCTCTATGTGGTGTGGGTATTCTTCGGCCTTCTGTTCAACCAGACCTATTGCGGCCCCGCCCTTGGCGCGCGCTATGCCGTGTTCGCAATCGTAGCTCTGGTGCTGGAACTCTACATGACGAGATTCTACGGCTTCCTCACCGACAAAAAGGAGGGCTCGGACTGGATCCTCATCCCGGCGTCGAAGGCGGAGAAATTCGTGTCGATGCTTATTAACACCCTCATCGTGATTCCTGTGGCATTCCTGGTTGTGTCCCTTGGCACCGACTGGCTCATCTGCCTCCTGGACAAGACCGTGGGCGATCCGATGATGTCAGGTGTCACCAACCTTATGGCCAATATGCAATTTGACGAGGCGGATATTGTTCTGATGAAAGAAATGATGGTGAGCCCTGCATTCTTTGAGGCCCTGACCATTGTGAGCGGATTTGCAAACTACCTGTTCTTCCTTCTCTGCGGCATCTGCTTCAAGAAGAACAAGATTTTCTATGCCATCCTTATCATCTTCGGCCTTTCCACTGTGCTGAGCACCCTTTCCGCATTCATCATTCCCGGTCTGGATTTATCCAACTATCAATATGCTGATGAAGAGACTCTGAAAGGCTTAGTCCGCGGCATTATGATTACAATGTACGTCGTAACCACCGTTCTCACTCTCGGACTTGGCTGGGGAGTATGGCGCCGCATAAGTACAATCAAACATTAGAGCCATGAACTTCAACGCAGAAAAACCGATTTATCTCCAGATTGCCGATGCAGTGTGTGCACGCGTGCTGAGCGGCGAACTGAAGGCCGAGGACCGCATCCAGTCGGTGCGGGAATATGGCGCTGAACTTGGAGTGACCCCCAACACAATGGCCCGTTCCTACGAGAAACTCACCGCCGACGGGGTCATCTACAACAAGCGTGGGATAGGCTACTTCATAGCTCCCGATGCCCGCGGACTCATTCTCCAGAGGATGAAATCCGACTTCCTGGAGAGGGAAGTCCCGGAAATCCGCGGCAAGCTGAAACTCCTGGGCCTGGACTACACAGTATTCAAAGATTAAAAAAATGCCGGAATTTCCGGCTTTTTTTAGTATATTTGTAGGAATAATTATTAAGACGGCATGTTCGAAAACCTAAGCGAGAGACTGGAAAGGTCTTTCAAGATACTGAGGGGTGAGGGAAGAATCACCGAGATCAACGTTGCGGAAACCGTAAAAGACATCAGGAAGGCCCTCCTGGATGCCGATGTGAGCTACAAGGTGGCCAAGGACTTCTGCAACACCGTGAAGGAAAAAGCCATCGGCGCAAACGTGATAAACGCCGTGAAGCCGCAGCAGCTGATGATCAAAATCATGCACGACGAGCTGGCGGCGTTCATGGGCAGCAACGCGCAGGATATAAGTATCAAGGGAAGTCCCGCAGTTGTGCTTGTGGCCGGCCTGAACGGTTCCGGTAAGACCACATTCTGCGGCAAGCTTGCCCTGCACATAAAGAGCAAGAGGGGAATGAAGGTGCTCCTTGCCGCCTGCGATACTTTCCGTCCCGCCGCAATCGATCAGCTGAAAGTGCTGGGAGAAGGCGTGGGCGTTCCCGTCTATACGGAAGAAGGGGAGAAGGATCCCATCAAGATAGCCCAGGGCGCAATAGCCAAGGCAAAGGCCGATGGCTACAGCGTTGTTATCGTGGATACCGCCGGCCGCCTTGCGGTGGACGACGAGCTGATGGACGAGATTTCCGCCCTGCACCAGGCCGTAAAGCCCACGGAGACGCTCTTCGTGGTGGACGCCATGACCGGCCAGGACGCCGTGGAAACCGCCCGCATCTTTAACGAGCGGCTGGACTTCGACGGGGTTGTGCTCACCAAGATGGACGGCGATACCCGCGGCGGTGCGGCCCTTTCCATCAAGGCCGTCGTTGGAAAACCCATCAAGTTCGTTTCCACGGGTGAAAAGATGGAGGCTCTGGACGTCTTCCATCCGGAACGCATCGCAGACCGTATCCTGGGGATGGGCGATGTGGTTTCCCTCGTGGAGAAAGCCCAGGAGCAGTTCGACGAGAAGCAGTCGCGCGAGCTCCGCAAGAAGCTTGCGAAGGACAAATTCACCCTCTGGGACTTCTACGAGCAGATCCAGCAGGTGAAAAAGATGGGCAACATCAAGGACCTCGCCTCCATGATTCCCGGCGTTGGAAAAGCCATCAAAGACATGGATATGGACAACGATTCTTTCAAGTACACGGAAGCCATCATCCTGTCGATGCCCCCTTACGAGCGCGAACATCCGGAAGTTATCAACGGCCCCCGCCGCAAACGGATAGCCGACGGCTCCGGAACTTCACTCCCGGAGGTGAACCGCCTCCTCAAGCAGTTCGAGGGAACCCGAAAAGTGATGAAGACAGCCATGACGGGAAATCTGATGCAGAAAATGCAAGGCATGAGACGAAGGTAGTATGAAAAAGTTCATCATTCCGATACTTGCGCTTCTCATTGCGGCAGCATGCACCCCGAAACTCCGTGACGGTGACTACACCCTCACCGTGCTTTCCACCAACGATATGCACGGCACCTTCTTCGACTCCACTTACGCCGGAGGAGGAATACGTCGCAGCGTGTTCGCCATGAACCACTACATAGACAGCGTGCGTGCGGATCAGGGCCGGGAAAACGTGCTCCTTGTGGATGCCGGAGACTGCATCCAGGGGGATGATGCCACGTATTACTTCAATTTCGTGGACACGGTGACAACCCACGTTTTCTCGCGCATCGTGGACTATATGGACTATGACGCGGTGGCGGTGGGAAACCACGACATAGAAGCCGGTCATCCGGTGTACGACAGGGTGGCGGAGGATCTTCGCCGGGCCGATGCTCCCTTCCTTGCCGGCAACGCCATCCGCGTCAGCGACGGCAAGCCTTACTTTCCGCTGTACAAGGTGGTACGCAGGGCCGGGGTCAAAATCGCCATCCTGGGCTATACCAATGCCAATATCAAGTCATGGCTGTCGGATGAGATCTGGAGCGGAATGGACTTCGTATCCATCAGGGAAATTGCCCAGAGGGATGTGGATGCAGTGAGGGAAAAGGTTCACCCGGACGTGGTTGTGGTAACCATGCATTCCGCCTGCGGCTATGGCGACGGCACTAAGCTGGAAGCGGAGGCTTTGGACGCGTTCAACAGTGTGAGCGGAATAGACTTCCTTGTGTGCGGCCACGATCACAGGCCCTATGTGGAAACCCGGGACAGCAGCGCACTTCTGAATTCAGGAAGCCACAGCCGCTATGTGGCCCAGGGGAAGATGCACTTCAAGGTGGATGGCGGGAAAATCGTGAGCCGCTCCTTCGAGACCTGCCTCATTCCGGTCAAGGCGGAAATGGCGGATCCGGTGATGCGCGAGCATTTCCGCGAGGATTATCTTGCGGTGAAACATTTCACTCTCGCGGAGGTCGGAAGCCTTGGCGTCACGGTGCGGACAAAGGACGCATTCGCCGGAATGTGCCCTTACATAAACCTGATGCATACTCTTTGTCTGGAGTCAACGGATGCCGATGTTTCCTTTGCCGCTCCTCTCACATACAATAAGGAGATTCCGGAGGGGCCTGTCCTGTTCAAGGATCTGTTCACTTTCTATCCTTTCGAGAATCAGCTCTATGTGATAAATATGACAGGGGAGGAAATACTGAAGTATCTTGAATTCTCCTATGATCTGTGGGTGAATACCGTCTCATCGGCAGGAGAACACGTTCTCAAAATCAAGAACAGGGACGACCCCAGGACCCAGCAGAAGGGCTGGTCGTTCACGGGACGCACGTATAATTTCTCATCGGCAGGCGGCATTAATTACACAGTGGATATTACCAGGCCGGCAGGGGAGAGAATCAGGATTTCTTCAATGGCCGACGGCACCCCCTTCGATCCCGCCCGCACCTATAAGGTGGCCGTGACCTCGTACCGCGCCAACGGCGGAGGAGGTCATCTGCAGGCCGCCGGAATCGACACGGGAAAGATAGAGGAGAGGACTGTGGGAAGGTATCCGGAGATTCGCGTCATACTGTACAATTACCTTAAGGAACATGGCGCCATCGACCTTGAAAGTATAAGCGACAGTTCGGTGATCGGCTCCTGGAGTTTTGTTCCCGAAAGCATTGCCCGTCCCGCTGTAGAGCGCGATATGAAACTGGTATTTGGTGAAAAATAAACCCTGGAAACAAATAGGAATGAAAAAAAGTAGTGTATTGATTATTGCGGCCCTGATGCTCATGAGCTTCACGGCCCAGGCTAAACCCATGAAGGGAAAGGTCCTTTTCCTGAACTTCTCCAAGCCTGTTGCGGAACGCAGCAAGAGTTCCATGTCCGTGGGACTGAGCGGCGTTTCCTCCAGCAGGAGTTTCTCGCTCCTCACCCTTGAGGGCGTGCTGGAAACCGCAGCGGGGGACAACGACATCGCCATGATTTACATGAGGCCGGACAAACTTTCCGCCGGCCCCGCCACCACCGAGGAGATACGCGCCAGCATAATCCGCTTCCGCGAAAAGTCCGGAAAGAGGGTCGTGGCTTACATGAATTCCATCAATCCCCGCAGCCTGTACCTGGCCACAGCGGCGGATATGATTGTGCTCAATCCCGCCGCCAGCGGGCATTTCACCGGGATGGGTTCCACGCAGTACTTTGTAAAGGACCTGCTGGATACCCTTGGCGTGAATATGCAGCTCATCCGTCACGGCAAGTACAAGAGCGCAGGCGAGATGTATATCCGAAACGACATCTCCCCGGAGAACCGCGAGCAGTATGAGGCTCTGCTGGGCACAATCTGGAAGACTTACGTGGAGGGAATCGCCCAGGCCCGCGGCCTTGAGGCATCCAGCCTGGATGCCATGGCAGGCAGCCTTGCCCTGGGAGACGCTCCCAGTTGGCTGGAGGCCGGCCTGGTGGATACCCTCATGCACCGCGACCAGATCAAGGCGTATCTGTGCGGTCTCATGGGCAAGGACAAGGTTGAGGATATCGCCAAAATCACCCCTGAAAAGTATAAGCTTCCCAAAGGAAATTCCCGTAACCACATCGCTGTGATCTATGCCGATGGCTCCATCGGCTCGGATATCATCGGCGATGAACTTGCCCGCACCATCGAGAAGGTGAAGGCCGATAAGAACGTCAAGGCCGTTGTCTTCCGCGTGAATTCCCCCGGCGGCGCCGTGATGGATTCGGACATTATCCGCAGGGCAATCCTCCAACTTCAGGAAGACAAGATCGTGATTGCCAGTTATGGCGACTATGCGGCTTCCGGCGGTTACTGGATTTCGGCATCGGCCTCCAGGATTTTCTGCTCGGCCACCACTCTTACCGGGTCCATCGGCGTGTTCGGAATGGTGCCTTCCTACGGCGAGGCAATCCGCAGGCATCTGCATGTGAATCCCGTTGTGGTAGGCACTCACGAGCACAGCGACATGTTCTCCGGAATGAGGGACCTGGATGCTGCGGAGCTCGAGTGGAACCAGAAGTCGATTGAGACCGTGTACAGCAATTTCGTGAACCTCGTGGCCGATGGCCGCGGCATGACCCCCGAAGCGGTGGACGATATTGCACAGGGACGCGTATGGGCCGGTGCGACGGCTTTTGAAATCGGCCTTGCCGATGAGAGGGGCACCCTCATCGACGCTATCAAATACGCCGCCAAGGAGGCCGGGCTCAGCGATTTCCGCATCGACTGCTATCCCGAGGTGAAGGAGATGAATCTCCGCAACCTCCTTTCCGGCAAGAGCGACGAACTGCCTCTGGTGGTTACTCCCTTCAGCGAGTTCCCCTTCCTTATGAACGCGCAGGGACCGGTTGTCATGGCACTTATGGAATCGATAATTACAATTTATTAAGAAGATATGAAGAAAGTATTTTTGGCCGCACTTGCGGCCCTGGTGAGCCTGAGCCTTGGCGCCCAGAGCTTCTCCATCACTGAAGAAAACTATTCCGGTACTGAAGAGCTGCAGGAAGACACCGGTATGTGGCACTCCGACAGCGCATTCGGCTGGGGATATCACATGATGCTCGACGGCGATGCCGATTTCCTTGACAACACCACCACTTTCGGAAAGAACAGGGAAATCTTCTTCACCCTTCTGGGCGTAGAGTTCAGGCCCGTGAAGTTTGCCGGTCTGTCGGTCGCGGCGGATCTCAACTGGGACGCCTACAGGCTTAACAAGAAGCATTACTGGCAGCCTGCCGACGGAGCCGTGAGCGTGGCCTCTCTGGATGATGCCACCTGCAAGTATCAGGAAATCAAGAAGTCCGTTCTCCGCAGCTTCGGCTTCGACTTCCCCGTGCAGCTTAAACTGCATTTTGGCGACCTTTGCATCGCCGGCGGTATCGTGGGCGAGCTCAATTTCCCCGGACGCACCAAGTTCAAGGCTGTCACCAATGACGGCGGCTCCTTCAAGAACGGCGACATGAGGGTGAAAGACATCAAGAGCGTTCCCTTCACCTATAGCTATCGCGCTTCCATCACCTATTCCCACCTCGGCCTCTACGGCAAGTACAGCCCCTGCTCCCAGTTCGCACCCGGCTACGGCCCCCAGTTCTCCTACTGGACCGTCGGCCTGATCCTGTGGTAGCTTGTCATTTCGAGTTCGCCCATTGTCATTTCGAGTTCGCCCATTGTCATTTCGAGCGAAGTCGAGAAATCTACAATGCGGCTGCGACCATGAGGTTGCGGCCGCTTTTTTCGTGGTGGAAGGCGAAGATGTGCGCGGGGCCGCCGGAGCGGGAGCAGAGGCGTTTTCGCAGCTCGTCGGAAGTGAGGGGAACTGCGCGGGCGGTTACATCTGCGTCCGGGTAGCGGACCGAGAAGTCGCGGATGGAGCGCTT
>JAEEUZ010000062.1 GCA_016290725.1 Bacteroidales bacterium
GCAAAGGACTTCCGCAACCAGGGGATGGACAAAACCCCCAATCCGGAATTTACCTGCGTGGAGCTCTCTGCCGCATACAAGGACTATTTCTGGATGATGGAATTCATCGAGAAGATGCTGGAGCAGGTGGCGGAGGCAACCGGCGGGGTGAACAAGACCATCATGGGCAACGAGATTTCCTTCAAGGGCCCGTACCGCAGACTCCCCATCCTGGATGCCATCAAGGAATATGCAGGAGTGGATGTAAAGGGAATGAACGAAGAAGAGCTTCGCGCCACCTGCAAGAAACTTAACGTGGAGGTTTCTCCCGAAATGGGAGTTGGCAAACTCATCGACGCAATCTTCGGCGAGTACTGCGAGAAGAACCTCATCCAGCCCACTTTCGTCATCGACTATCCAGTGGAAATGTCGCCCCTTACCAAGCGCTGCCGCCACGACAACACCCTCACGGAGCGCTTCGAGCTCTTCGTCTGCGGCAAGGAACTGGCGAACGCCTACAGCGAGCTGAACGACCCCATCGACCAGCTGGAACGCTTCGAAGAGCAGGCCGCCCTCAAATCCAAGGGCGACGACGAAGCCATGTACATCGACTATGACTTCGTGCGCGCACTCGAGTACGGTATGCCTCCAACCTCCGGCGTTGGCATGGGTATCGACCGCCTCACCATGTTCATGACTGGCGCAGAAACCATCCAGGACGTTCTCTTCTTCCCCACCATGCGTCCCGAAAAATTCTAGGCCGATGGCGGAGCTCATCACGTCGGCCAAAAACCCTAAGTTCAAGAACTTGCTTCTGCTGCAGGAGAAATCCAAGGCACGGCGGGAGCAGGGGCTCTTCGTCGTGGAAGGCCGCCGCGAACTGCAGCACTGCCTCGAAGCGGGCTACAACGTTAAGACGGTGTTTATATGCCAAGAAATTGCAGGTAATTGTCATTTCGAGCTTGCCGAGAAATCTGTAATAGAATTATCCCCAGATCTTTACAAGAAGGCGGCTTACCGCGAGGGAACTGAAGGGATTATCGCAGAGGTGGAGTGCAGGAGCCTCTCATTGGAAGACCTATGCCTTCCGGAAAACCCGCTTATCGTGGTGCTGGAATCCGTGGAGAAGCCCGGGAACCTGGGCGCCGTCCTCCGCAGTGCCGATGCCGCCCGGGCGGATGCCGTAATCGTGTGCGACCCGCTCACGGACCTATACAACCCCAACCTTATCCGCGCCAGCATCGGCGCAATCTTCACCGTTCCCACTGTGGCGGCATCATCGGCCGATGCAATCGACTTCCTCAAGGAGCGCGGCATCCAGATCCTTACGGCGCAGCTGCAGGACTCGTCGCTGTATTACGATGTGGACATGACCCGTGGCACCGCCATCGTCATGGGCACCGAATCTACCGGGCTCACCGAGATCTGGCGAAAGGCGGCATCGGCCCATATCCGTATTCCAATGCTGGGACGGCTGGACAGCCTTAACGTTTCCGTGAGCGCAGCCATCCTCCTGTTCGAAGCGGTTCGCCAGCGTGAAATATAAATCGCTGATTATAAGGCAATAACACATTTTTAGGTGGGAAAATTTCCCACCTAAAATTGTATAGATAACAGTGAATCAATCACTTATATTTCACGGCAAAACCGCGAGGGGTTCCTCTTGACTTAGAACGGAAGATCGTCTTCTGGAGCGGAGGCGGGGGCTGCCGGCGGCTGATAAGCCATTGGCTGCGCGGCCGGGGCGCCCTGATAAGCAGGGGCCTGGGACTGATAAGCCGGACCCTGTGCCTGCGGAGCCTGCTGATAGCCGCCCTGCGCGGGAGCGCCGGGAGCACCCGGGCCGTCCGGACGCCTGCCCAGGAGCTGGATGTTGGTGGCTTCGATTTCAGTGGAGTAGCGGGTGGCACCCGTCTGGTCTGTCCACTGGCGGTTGCGGAGTTTACCTTCGATGTACACCTGGGAGCCTTTCTTCACGTTGCCCTCCACAAACTCTGCGCTGCTGCGCCAGGCAACGATGCTGTGCCATTCCGTATTTTCGCGGACTTCCCCGCTACGGTCTTTGAAACGTTCATTGGTTGCAAGGCGGAAACGTGCAACGCGGGCGTTCGCGCCGGGATTCTGATTGTCGAGGTAACGGACTTCGGGATCGTTTCCAACGTTACCGATAAGCATTACTTTGTTCAGTGACATAATACAAATATTTTGGAATTAACAAGAATTTTTCTTTCGGAAAAAAGACTCATCCAGATAGGACCAGATTCCAGCCACGGCAGTTGCTATCACCTGAGTTTCATGTGTGAGCGTGGCAAAGATCATGGCCGTGCCGAAGGGAATGCCCCAGACGGCGGAAAGCACCCCGGACACCACGGCATGATATGCGCCGAAGCCACCGGGAACAGGGATGATGGAACTGACCGAGCCGGCGAACATGATCAGGAGTGCGTCCGAAGGCTGCAGCGCCGAAAATGCTTCGATTCCGGAAACCGCGTGGATAGCGCACAAGCACATGAACCAGTACAGCACCCAGATAAGGACGGTATAAACTATGAACAGCCAGCCGTGATGCATGTGAAGGCATGACAGAACGCCGTCGCGCATGCCTTTCACGATATCCCATACTTTCGCCCAGAACTTATTCTTCTCCCGGAAACGCCATGCAAGATACACTGCCGCACCGCAAATCACCAACACGCCCAGCACTATCCACAACACGTTCACCTTGCCAAGAAGCGCGCTGAAGAGCGAATCCTTGAAGAAGGAACCGGACTTATCCCACATCGAAAAGGCCACGAGAAGGGCCACAATCAGCAGCGAAAGGATATCCCACACCCTGTCCACCAGCATGGTTCCCAGGGCCTTGTCCAGCGTTATCCTGCGCTTGCCGTTTTCATCGACACTTGAGCGCCTTACCACATATCCGCAACGGACAACCTCCCCAACCCTTGGCAGGATGAGGTTCACCACCATGCAGATATTGTATGCATTGAAACTGGTGCGAATGCTGGAACGGCTGTCGAAAGGTAGCAGCTGCATTCTCCACCGGAGGGCACGAACATAGAACACGGCTAGCGCCGCGCAAAATCCCACGGCAATCCAGGCCCAGTTGCACTGCGATAACGCTTCCCCGAACTGCTTCCAGTCCACGCTGCGCAGCGACAGCCATACCAGCACTACCGCAAGCACAAGCCAGAATGCATAACTGAGGATATTTCGCGTTTTCTTCTGCATACTCTACAAAGTTAGTGTAAAATCCACAAATAATGCATAACTTTGTATACTAAAATTACACCTTATGAAATCCATCCTTGGCATCGGCAACGCCCTCACCGACATTCTGGCCGTTCTCCCGGACGACGAACTACTCAGGAAGTATCATCTGCCCCTGGGCAGCATGCAGCACGTAGACATGGAAACGGGAGACCGTATCTGGGACGCCCTCAAGGAATACGGTGTAAAATACGTTCCCGGCGGAAGTGCGGCCAACACAATCACCTGCACCGCCATCTTCGGCATGCCGTCCAGCTTCCTTGGAAAAATCGGCAATGACGACCTTGGAAACCTCTTCAAAAGCACCATGGAGCAGTACGGCGTAAAGGCCCAGATGCTCTACAGCAAGAAATCTTCGGGCCGATGCATGGTATTCATCACAGGGGCCAATGCCGAACGCACCTTCGCAGACTATATGGGTGCCACCCTGGAGCTTGGCCCGGAAGACCTGAAACCGGAATACTTCGAAGGCTACGACTACTTCCATATCGAAGGCTATCTGGTGCAGAACCAGGAGCTCATCTCCACCGCCGCCAGGATGGCAAAGGCCGCCGGCTGCACCATCTCCATCGACATGGCATCATATAACGTGGTGGAATCCAACGACGCCTTCTTCCACAACCTTGTGGAGAATTACGTGGATATCGTCTTCGCCAATGAAACGGAAGCCAAGGCCTTCACCAAGATGGAGCCGCGCGAAGCCATCGACGAATTGGCAAAACACTGCCAGATCGCCGTCGTTAAGGTTGGCAAGGACGGGTCCATGGTGCGCTCCGGGAACGAATTCCATATCATCGAGCCCTGGCCCGCAACGCCCGTAGACGCCACCGGCGCGGGAGACACATACGCGGCCGGCTTCCTCTACGCCCACTCCCTTGGCATGCCTCTCAAGGTGTGCGGAGAGGTTGGTTCCATCATCGCCGCAAAGGTGGTGGAGGTAATCGGCACAAAAATCGACGTCCCCCGCTGGAGAGACGCCAAGGCGGAGATCCGCGAGCTCATCGCGGCCAACACAAAGTAAGATATGCCACTGACGGAAAAAGTAAAGCAGCTGTTCAGGCGTGGAAGCCTGAAAAAATATTCATCCACGGACCCCACGGGCCTCATGCCGCTGGAGGAGGTTCGCTCTGCAGTGGCGTTCATCGACGTGGTTGACACCTCGTTCAACGAGTGCAAGCAGGCCCTTCTGGCCTTCTTCCGCGAGAATAACATCAAAGGAGACATCTTCTTCTTCGACTTCCGCAAACTGGACCAGGGCGAAAGGCTCATCACCAGCATCACCACGACGGTGCTGAAAAAAGACCTCAACTGGTTCGGCAAACCCTCGCAGGAAAAAGTGAACCTGATGCTCGCCGGGGAGCCGGATTTATTCATCTCCCTTATCCCGAATGCCGATTTTCCCATCGAATTCATGGCCAACTGCTCCCGCGCCCGCTTCAAGGCCGGCCGCGTGCAGCTTCCCGGCAACGTATTCGACCTTGTGGTGAAAGACCCCTCAGACCGCAGCCTGTCCGAGGCCGAATTTTTCACGGAACTGTATAAACTCCTCCAGCGCATCAAATGAAAAGGACACTTCACTACCTGATGGTCTTCCTCATCTCCATGGTCCCTCTCATCGAGATCCGCGGAGCCATGCCCTATGCCGTGGGATTTGAGCTGCCCCTGGTGCCGTCCATCATCGTGGCCGTCGTGGGCAACATGCTTCCCGTGCCTTTCATTTTCCTTTTCGCCCGCAAGGTGCTGGTATGGGGTAAGGACAAGAAAGTTATCGGTAAATTCTTCACCTGGTGCCTGGAGAAAGGCGAAAAGGGCGGGCAGAAACTGGAAGCCAAGGCAGGAAAGGGCCTGTACTGGGCGCTCTTCCTGTTCGTGGGCATTCCCCTACCCGGCACCGGCGCCTGGACCGGCACCCTTGCCGCCAGCATCCTGAACATGGACTTCAAAAAGAGCACCCTCGCCGTGGTTGGCGGCGTTCTCCTCGCCGGAGCCATCATGCTCCTCGGCTCCCTTGGCGTCTTCGGTGCAATAAACCTTGTGAAATGAAATTTATCTCCTGGAACGTGAACGGCCTGCGCGCCGTGGCCGGTAAAGGCTTTGCCGATATTTTCGCACAACTGGACGCGGATTTTTTCTGCCTCCAGGAAACAAAGATGCAGGAAGGGCAGCTGGACCTGGAGTTTCTCGGCTATCAGTCGTATTGGAACTACGCAGAGAAAAAAGGTTATTCCGGAACAGCGATCTTCACCCGGCATGAGCCCATTAGCGTGAGCTACGGCATCGGCATTCCGGAACACGACACAGAGGGCCGTGTGATCACATTGGAATATCCCCAGTGGTATCTGGTATGCGTATATGTTCCCAATTCGCAGGACGGGCTTCGGCGCCTGGACTATCGCATGACGTGGGAAGACGATTTCCGCGCATATCTCCGCGGCCTTGGAAAACCCGTTATCGTATGCGGCGACATGAATGTGGCCCATGAGGAAATCGACCTGAAAAACCCTGCGACCAATCACCTTAACGCCGGTTTCACCGACCAGGAAAGGGCCAAGTTCTCCGAGCTGCTGAAAGCCGGATTCGTGGACACCTGGCGCTACCAGCATCCGGAAGAAGTGAAATATTCCTGGTGGAGCTACCGCATGAACGCCCGCGAGAGGAACGCCGGGTGGCGTATAGACTATTTCGTGGTATCCGAAGCGCTGAAAGAAAGAATCGTGAGCACGGAAATCCACAACGAGATTTTCGGCTCGGACCACTGTCCCGTGGAACTGGTCCTGGACTGAAAGTCCGTTTTTTTTACGATATTTGCGAGTTAAAACAATCTGATTATGCGTCCGCTGTATCTTACAAATACACTTTCCCGAAACAAGGAACTGTTCAAGCCCATCCATGAAGGCCGCGTTGGCATGTACGTGTGCGGCCCCACCGTGTATGGTGATGCCCATCTAGGCCACGCCCGTCCCGGAGTCACCTACGACGTGCTGTTCCGCCTTCTTAAGTATCTGGGCTACAAGGTGCGCTATGTGCGCAATATCACCGACGTGGGCCATCTGGAGCAGGATGCGGACGAAGGAGAGGACAAGATAGCGAAGAAAGCCCGCCTGGAGGAACTGGAGCCGATGGAGGTTGTCCAGTACTACACGGAGCGCTACCACGAAGCCATGCGGCTCCTGAACGTGGAATCCCCTTCCATCGAGCCCCGCGCATCAGGCCACATCATCGAGCAGATTGAAACCGTGAAGAAGATTCTTGCGGCGGGTTATGCCTATGAGTCCAACGGCTCGGTGTACTTCGACGTGGAGAAATACAACAAAGACCACAAGTACGGCATCCTTTCCGGGCGCACTCTGGAGGCAACCCTGGAAGGCACCCGTGCCCTTGACGGCCAGAGCGACAAACGCGCCCCGTACGACTTTGCAATCTGGAAAAAGGCGGAGCCGGAGCACATCATGCGCTGGCCTTCCCCCTGGAGCGACGGCTTCCCCGGCTGGCACCTTGAGTGCTCAGTAATGGGAGAGAAATACCTAGGCGAAGAGTTCGATATCCACGGCGGCGGAATGGACCTGATGTTCCCGCACCACGAATGCGAAATCGCCCAGAATGTGGCCTCCCGCGGCACTCAGGGCGTTCATTACTGGGTGCACAACAACATGATCACCATCAACGGCCAGAAGATGGGCAAGAGCCTTGGCAACTTCATCACCCTGCCGGAGCTCTTCAGCGGCAAGCATCCCAAGCTGGAGCAGGCATATAGCCCCATGACCGTACGCTTTTTCATCCTCCAGGCCCACTACCGCGGCACCCTGGACTTCTCCAACGAAGCCCTTCAGGCAGCGGAAAAGGGATACAAGAGGCTCATGGCGGCATGGAGGTCATTAGACGGCGCGCAGCAGTGCTCCGAGGCTCCATCGGCAGAGATCACATCTCTTAGAGACAAAGTGGAGGAAGCCCTCTGCGACGATATGAACACCCCCATCGCCATCGCGCATCTGTTCGAAGCGGTGAAGCTAGTGAACGGCGGCAACCTTTCCAAGGCCGATGCCTGGGCACTCAAGAGCCTTTTCGACGAAATCGTGGGCGGCGTGCTTGGCCTTCGCGACGAAGATGCCGCAGCCTCCGGCAAGGCGGAAAAAGCCCTGGAAGGTGTAATGGAACTGGTCCTTGAGAGCCGCAGCAAAGCGCGTGCGGAAAAGAACTGGGCGGAAAGCGACCGCATCCGGGATCTTCTCGCCTCTTACGGCATCACCGTAAAAGACACCAAGGACGGAGCAACCTGGACATTGGAATAATATGGCAACAATACTGGACGGGAAAGCGCTGGCCTCGGAAATCAGGGGCGATGTGGCGCTGAAGGTATCGGAATTATCACAGAAATACGGCAGGGCGCCGCATCTGGCGGTTATCCTGGTGGGGGAAGACCCTGCCAGCCAGGTGTACGTTCGTAACAAAGCCATCGCCTGCGAGAAGGCGGGCATCCGCAACACCACCGTCAATATGCCGGAGAGCACCCCGGAAGCCGAACTCCTTGCCGAAATCGGCCGCCTGAACAAGGCCGATGACGTAGACGGCATCCTGGTCCAGCTTCCCCTCCCCGGCCACATCTGCGAAGACAAGGTTATCGAAGCCATCGACAAGGAAAAGGACGTAGACGGCTTCCACCCCCTGAACGTCGCCGGCCTGTGGCAGAAAACCCCGCACATCGAGCCCTGCACCCCCATGGGCGTGATGATGCTCTTGGATGCCTACAATATCGACCCGAAAGGAAAAAGGGCCGTGGTTGTGGGCCGAAGCAAGATCGTGGGCCTTCCCGTTGCCAAAATGCTGCTGGACCGCAATGCCACCGTTACCCTCTGCCACACTCGAACCGTCAATCTTGCCGATGAGGTCCGCCGCGCGGAAATCCTCATAGCCGCAGCCGGAAGGCCCCGCATGATTACGGGCGATATGATCGCACCCGGGGCTGTTGTCATCGACGTGGGCATCAACAGGGATCCCCAGACGGGAAAACTATGCGGCGATGTCGATTTTGACACCGCCGCTGAAAAGGCTTCCGCCATTACCCCCGTTCCCGGAGGAGTTGGCCCTATGACTATCGCATGCCTCCTTTTGAATACACTGCGGTGCTTCCAGCGGAGACTCGGCGATCTCTAGGCTGATTCTTGTGGATTGTCATTCCATTCACTTCCCTTTCCGGAGCCATCTGTACAAGGCCTGAAGACTTGGTCTTGGTCATTGTCAGAGGGAATGCGGGAATATTCTGGTTGTACTGGCACCACTGAGGCTCCGCATTCTGGGAATCGATATTCCAGTAGCTCATGGAGTAGTAGGAGATTGTGGTCTGGCCGCCAATGGCGTTGGTGATGACAAGGGGTGCCGACTCCAGCTTTGCCACCGAGGTGGAACCTTCTTCCATGCTGGCAATCGCAATGTCCTTGCCGGTATCCGTTATAACCCAAACGTCGTTCGTCTCCACATAATAGCCCAGGAAGTATTCGTCCAGCCAGCCCCACTGCTCGTCCTCATAACCGCCAAGGAACTGTGAGAAGAAAGCCATATTGCCGCTCTTGCGGTCGAACCTGGCCTCGATGTATTCCTGGTCCATTACGGTGCCGCCGGAAGCGATGCTGGAACCGGTTTCCCAACCGTCCACACGATACAGCCAGTTGGATTCCGACTGGGATACGGTGATCCTGTAACCGACTTCTCCGTTGGAGACGAGCCACTCGCCAAGCCACTTCTTGTATTCGGCCGTTGCAACTTCCTGCTGGATAACCACCGTTGTCTGTGCATAGTCGCCGGTCACCTTTCCTTCATGGTTCAGGCCGATGAGGATGTAGATGAATTCCCCGCTGCGGGAACGGTCGAACAGGATGTTGGTGGTGGAAGGAGTGTGAACATATCCGGAAGGGTTCACATCAGACCATACCAGATTGAGGAATCCGCCGGCCGCCTCCGCGTCCTGGGCGATATAACCCTCTTCATCCTCGAGATAGGACTTAAGGTCGTTCTTGTAATTGTCTATGAGCTCTGACGGTGTGAGAATACGAACCTCATAATACTCCGCGCCGGGGCAGGAAACGTAGACGTTCTCCACGTCGCCAAACTCGTCATAATCTTCAATGCGGCCGGCATATTCAATCGACCAGTCTGCCCTGAGGTTGAGTGTGATACCTCCCTGCTGGCCGCCGCCATTTCCGCCGGGGTTCTCATTTCCACCGGGGTTCTGACCGCTGTTTCCGCCGGGATTATTGCCACCGTGGTTCTGGCTTCCGCCATCTCCCCAAGTGGCGGGGATGCGATGCTTGGTACAAGCCGGGACTAAAAGGGCTGCTACCATAAGAGCAGCCAGAATGCTGCGTGTTTTCATAATACTAAAGTTTTAATACAATACAAAGATATGCAAAAAAACGGCCAAAAGCGAAAAAGCCGCCCCAAAACGGGACGGCTCAATCTCTTTTTGCCTGAAAAAGAGTTACTTCTTTGCGAAGAATTCTTTCTCTTTACCCTCTTCGACGAGCTGCTCTACGAATACGTAGGCACCGGTCTTGGGGGATTTCTCCATACGGATGACCTTCACCATGTGCTTTGCACCGGCCTTGGCGTCGAATGTTGCAACTGCTTTCTTTGCCATAGTATGTTATCCTTTAAAAATTACTTGATTTCGCGATGAACGGTGACCTTCTTCAGGTACGGATTGTACTTCTTGAGCTCCATGCGCTCAGGAGTGTTCTTCTTGTTCTTCACGGTGATGTAACGTGACATTCCGGGCACGCCGCTGGCTTTCTGCTCAGTGCATTCCAGGATGACCTGCACCCTGTTCCCTTTGGTTTTCTTTGCCATAATACTTAGGATTTAAGGGTTAAACAAGGTTTACATATCCTTTCTTCTGTGCCTCCTTGAGAGTTGCGTCGAGACCATTCTTCTCGATGATGCGCATACCCTTGGTGGTCACCTTGAGGGTGATGAAACGCTGCTCGCTCTCCGACCAGAACCTCTTGGTTTTAAGGTTCAGGGCGAAATCGCGCTTTGTGCGAAGCTTGGAATGGGCAACATTGTTGCCAATCATTCTCTTGCGACCGGTTATCTGACAAACCTTTGACATAATGTTATACTTTTTTAATTGTTTTCTTTAAATAACTTGGGATGGCTTAAACAAATTTCAGGAATCTGCGCCATCTGATGTTTCCGGGGAACGCTTTGTTCACGTCGGTTGAAAGCCAGATGACGGAAGGCGTACCAACGATGTGGTCTTCCGGAACGAATCCCCAGTAACGTGAGTCAAGGGAATTGTGGCGGTTGTCTCCCATCATAAAGTAATAATCCTGCTTGAAGGTATAGGACTGCGCGGCTTCTCCATTGATGAATATCCCTTCTTCGGTGACATCCAGGGTGTTGTGTTCATAGTCCCGGATGATGCGCTCGTAAAGAGGGAGGTTATTGCGGTCCAACTGTACGGTTGCGCCTTTGGAAGGAATCCAGAGGGGACCCATGTTGTCACGGCTCCAGTGTTCCTTTCCGGTGAAGGGGAATATCTCCGTGTCCCTGAGGCCCACGCCGTATACTTCCAGGTCCGGGGTAACTTCCACTACATTCTGGAGGGCTTTCACTTTTTCCAGGTTCTTTTCGGTGAGCGGCATGCAGGCATAGCCGGGGATGCTGCTGTCGAAACGGAACTCATGGCTATTCAGGCCCATTTTATCCAGGATGCGGGCTGCGATGGGCTGCCCGGTGGTTACCACGCGGTAGCTGAGCTGTACGCCGGGGTACACTTCCTGCTGCTGCCCGTTCACCCATACCAGACCTTCCTTGACCGAAAGCGTGTCTCCGGGAATGGCGACGCAGCGCTTCACATAGTGGTCTTTCTTGTCTGCGGGACGCACGATGATGGGACCGAAATGCTCGATGGCGTATTCCCTGCCCGAAGAACGGACCCAGGAGTAGTAATCATCGGCCGGGCGGCGGGTGAGAACCGTATCCCCGTTGGGGAAGGCGAAAACCACGATGTCGCCGCGGCGCACGCTGCGGAAGCCCTTGAGGCGGCGGTAGTCCCTCTGGATAAGGGTGGAATAGGATTCCCTGCCGAACGCCCTGTTGTGCGTGAACGGAATAGTGAGAGGTGTCTGGGGCACCTTGGGACCGTAGGTGAGCTTGCTCACGAACAGGTGGTCGCCTGTGTAGAGCGTGCTCTCCATGGAGGAAGACGGAATCTTGAAAGCCTGGAAGAAGAAGATATTGATGAACGTGACCACTACGACTGCGAAGATAATCGCATCGAGCCAGTCCAGCCAGACATTATGCTTTTCCCCCTCCTTGTACTCTTTCTTCCAAAAGAGCCATTTCACCTTCTTGGTGATAATGAGGTCGAAGATAATGCCAAGGCCCAGGAGCCACCAATAGTTCCCCAGCCAAATCACCCACGCGATGTACAGCAGAGCCCAGAAGCCCAGCTTTACCCAGCGGTTTTGGATGATTTCCTTCAAGTTCATGGCTTAGAGAGAGGCTACTTGACAGAGTTCACGATAGCCTCGAATGCCTGCGGATTGTTCATTGCAAGGTCTGCGAGGACTTTCCGGTTGAGGCCGATGTTCTGCTTTGCGATACGGCCCATGAACTGGGAGTAGGTGAGGCCATACTGACGTGCGGCAGCGTTGATACGCTGGATCCACAGAGCGCGGAATTCACGTTTCTTGGCCTTTCTGTCACGGTATGCGTAGGTGAGACCTTTTTCGTAGGTGTTCTTCGCAACCGTCCAGACGTTTTTCCTGGAGAGGAAATAGCCGCGGGTTCTGGAGAGAATCTTCTTGCGGCGTGCCCTTGAGGCAACAGAGTTAACTGATCTAGGCATAAATTTTTTCTTTTTTGGAGGCAGTGACCATCAAAATGGTACTTTCCGA
>JAEEUZ010000226.1 GCA_016290725.1 Bacteroidales bacterium
TGGGTGTAACGGACGAAGAACTACGGGCGCTTCCCGAATTGCTTGAAGAGGAAGTGGGCTTTGAGGAGGTGGAAAGGCTTCGCGGTGCACTGGCGGTTGTTTTCGGTGAGAATCATACCCCGGTAAGGACGGTGGATTTCTCAGTCTGGCCGAAGGGAGAACCCAATACCGCCTATGCAAAGTACTTCACGGGCAACAGTTATCTGGCTCCGATGGAAGGGGGCATGGCAAACGTCACCTTCGAACCCCGTTGCCGCAACAACTGGCATATCCACCACAAGCAGGTTCAGGTCCTGATCTGCGTCGCCGGCCGCGGCTGGTACCAGGAATGGGGCAAAGAGGCCGTTGAAATGACCCCCGGTACTATTATCGCCATTCCCGCCGAGGTCAAGCACTGGCACGGGGCCGCCCGGGATTCCTGGTTCCAGCATCTGACCTATCACAAGGATGTGCAGGAAGGAGCAACCAACGAGTGGCTGGAGCCTGTGACGGATGAAGTGTACGACCGTCTCCAATTCCCTGAAAAATCGTAACTTTGTCCAAATAAAAGTATCCATGAAGAGAGTCTTATTCTTTTTGATGACTGCGGCTTTGGTGCTGCAAGCCTGTAATCCCAAACAAGATACCGCTATGTCCATTACCGTAAATCTCAGATACACCGGCGCGAACGGAAGTGCGCGGGCTTTTGCCGAGGAAATGATCTCCAGCGGCACGGTGGACGCTATCCGTGCAGAGGAGGGGAACCTGCGCTATGAGTATTATCAGTCTCTGGATGACCCTGAGACCATCCTTCTGGTCGACAGCTGGGCAAATCAGGAAGCCATAGACGCGCACCACTCCTCTCCCATGATGGCAACCATCGCAAGTCTTCGGGAGAAGTATGACCTTCATATGACGGTCGAGCGCTACAACCGGGCCGATACTCCGGAAAGCGAGAATCGGTTCATCAGAAAATAGGCGCGTTGGAAGATGCGGTCCAAGTGATTGGTTTCGAAGGCTGTTATCATCGCAATTATCAGTTCACAGGACATTTTGAAAGTATAGGTGATGCAAGATTTCGGATTTCATTGGATTTAATGGAAAAACGAATACGATGAAGATCCTGAAAACTGTGATTTTTGTGGCGCTGCTTACTGCGGGACTCTGCGGCTGCGAGAAGATTGATGTCAACAAATTGGAAGGCACCTGGTCTGAACAGTATGACCCGGCGGTGTTTGCGATGGACGGATCCGTGAGCTTTACCTTTGACGGCGACGGCCGATACCAGCTCTACGTATATGATGCGCTCTCAGGCAAGTCCAGTGATTTCAGCGGCCATTATATGCTGGACATGTTTGAAAAGAACACCATTACCTTCAATCCGGTGATGTCGGACTTCACGAACGTTACCTACAGGATTGTCAAACTTACATCTCGTGAGATGGCTTGGCAGAAAATGGGGACAGCTCCCAATCCGGGCGTCTGGGCGTCTGATTACCGTCACTTCGTGAGACGCAGGTAAGCCTCGCAAAGACGTTTCCTTGCCAATTTGCTTTGCTCCTGCCAGGGGAGAAGCATGTCAAAAGCATGGGTATTCCCGTGGTAGACGTCTACCTTGGCTTCGACTCCAGCCGCCTTTAGATTGTTCACGTAGGAGAGTGTTTCCGCATAGAAAGGCTCTCCGTCGGCAACAAAGGTGTAGCAAGGAGGAAGGTTGGAGTATTCAGTCTCACGGGCGGGAGATGCGTACTTGCTGACGGAATCCGTTCCGTACAGGTTTCCGAGATAATGTTTCCAGCCCCAGTGGTTTCGTTTTGTGTTCCATACTCTTCCGTGGTTATCGACGGATGATTCAGTATCCTCACAATCGAGCATCGGATAGAGCGGTAGTTGAAGGGCGATGGGAATCCTGCCTTTGTCCCTAGCAAAGAGGCAGACTGCAACTGTTAGTCCACCGCCGGCGCTCTCTCCACCGACGACGGCTCCGAATTTCTCGGCGAGCATCTTCCCGCAAGACATCTCTACCATGTATGATCCGCCTAGCATGTAACCCCCGCCATGGATCCAGAGGATACCCGGAGCTGGACCTTCACTTTCTTGGGGCTGCAGGACCCTCGCCTTCATCTTCCCGTTCTCCGTGATGATACGCACGGTACGCGATGAGAGTCCCTTTCCGGCGGCTGGAAAAGCGGACAGACAAAGGAAAAGCAAGATGGACAATAGTTTATTCATTGAACCTACAGGATAACGATGACGCCGGCGATCAGCGCGGCGGGGATGGCCAGCACCATACCGATGAGCGAGCCTTTGATATGGAACCAATAGTCGTGATAATCCTCCGTCATGTCTTCCGTTCCTTTTATTACGAAATGAGGGTCATGGCAAAACCAGATGCAGT
>JAEEUZ010000063.1 GCA_016290725.1 Bacteroidales bacterium
ATTCCGGTAGGCTCCGCCGCCGCGGCAACAGTATCCGCCTGCGCCACGAGACTGTCGGCACTTTCTGTCATCTCGAGCCCTTCCCCACTTGTCATCTCGAGCCCTTCCCCACTTGTCATCTCGAGCGTAGTCGAGAGATCTCCCATCCCGAAGTCCGGATGGATCCCCATCTCGCTCATATCCACGCCCGGCACCTCGGTAGCCTTCGAGCCAACCGACATCAGCTTATCCATGCCGATGATGCCTCCCGCAACGCCCACAATGGCGCCCGTGAGCACAATCCACAGCAGGAACTGCGTGAGCGCCACAAGGGCCACGCCGATGATCTTGCCGAACATCAGCTCCGTAGCCTTCACCGACGACACCAGCACCTCGACCACGCGGGAACTCTTCTCCTCGATAACGCTGGACATCACCATTCCGGAGAACAGGGCGATGAACATGTACAGCATCATGCCCAGTATCATGGAAACGGCCATGTACACGCCGGATTCAGAGATTTTCTCGTTGCCGGATTCGTCCACGGTGTAGCTGTGAAGGTGCACGTTGGACTTCACCTCGGCCATTATCGTTTCAAGGTTCTCGATGCCGTAGGAATCTATCCTATACGCCTCAACCGCATCGTTGATACGGTTCTCGATATTCTCCCCGGTGTCCATGCCGATGGGCTTCACCGAGTACGTATCGGCCGTTACCGTGCGGGAAACACTGTCCAGCTCCGACAGGCACAGCAGCACGTCGATGCCGCGGCCCTTGAGGTCCGTCTTGATGGAGTCCACGGGAGCATCGGCCCCAAGGTCGATATATTCCACATTGTCGTTGCTCTCCAGGAAGGGAAGGACGATTCCGGATCGGTCTACCACGCCCACTTTCTTGGCCTCCTCCTTTGTGCCGAGCATGATCACGGTAGGAAGAATGGCAATGGCGGCAAACAGCACCGGCGCCAGGAAAGTAATCAGCAGGAAGCTCTTCTTCTTAACCTTGTTCAGGTACTCCCTCTGGATGATAATGCCTAATTTCTTGAAGTTCATCATAGCGCTTTACTCCTGTACAAGTTTAATGAAGATGTCGTTCATGCGGGGGATGATCTCCTTGAACGAATTGATAGTGACTCCGGAAGCGATAAGTTCGGAGAGCTTCGCGTTGACCTGTTCGCGGCCGACAACTATGGTGCGGCGCTCCACGCCTTCCGAGTACTCGATTTCCACGTTGTCTTCGCCGTAGCGGTGACGGATTTCGTCGGTTCCGCCAGTAACCACCAGCTTTGCCTTGTTGATGAGGGCGATATTGTCGCACAGAGCCTCCACCGATTCCATGTTATGTGTCGACAGGATCACGGTTGCGCCCTCCTCCTTGAGGCGGAGGATTTCACCGCGGATGAGCTCCGCGTTCACCGGGTCGAAGCCGGAGAAAGGCTCGTCCAGTATCATCAGGGACGGCTTGTGAACCACGGTGGTGATGAACTGGAGCTTCTGGGCCATACCCTTTGAAAGCTCCTCCACCTTCTTGTTCCACCAGTCCTGGATTTCGAATTTGTAGAACCACTTCTTCAGTTCGCTGGCGGCGTCACGCGCTGTCATTCCCTTGAGCTGGGCCAGGTACATGGCCTGGTCCCCTACTTTCATCTTGCGGTAAAGGCCGCGCTCCTCCGGCAGATAGCCAATCTTGGACACATCCTCGTCGGTAATGGGATGGCCCTGGAAATACACCGTCCCTGCCGATGCGATGGTAATCCGGTTGATAATCCTGATAAGGGTAGACTTACCCGCGCCGTTAGGCCCCAGGAGTCCGAAGATCTTCCCTTCCGGAATATCCAGCGACACATCGTCCAGCGCCACCTTTGGCCCGAAAGTCTTACTGACGTTTTTGATTTCTATAATGCTCATACGTTCAGAATTTTCTGCAAATATAGAATAATTTATTGAATTACAACAAATATTTTTTATAAAATGTTATTAATAATTCAAAATCTTCGTTACAAGTTCCACAAGGAGTTCCGCGGGGGTGGCTTCGCCAACGTCGCCGCCCTTGCCTTTGTAGTCATATTCGCAAAGGAGGGAGATAATGCGGGAGCAACGGTCGAAGGGATAGTTTCTTGCCGCGGCGTCATACTCGCCCATAAAGTACGGGTTAACGCCAAGCACCTGCACTTTCGTGGCGTTATCCGCCTTGCCGGCAGCTATGAGCGCATTCAGTTTCAGGATGCGGTTAAAGTGCGTGAACAACGGGGCCACTGCCATGGGCAGGGCGAAACGGGGGGCTTCGCCGATGCGCGCCGCGATGGGAAGCGCCTTGCGGGCATCCCTGTACGACAGGGCTTTGGTGAGCTCGAACACGCTGAACTGGCGGCTTATGCCCACATTCTTCTCCACATCCTCCGCCGTTATGCGTTTAGTGCCTTCCGGGAGGTTCTTCAGCATTTTGTCGCTTTCCACCACAATCTTCCCAAGGTCCGTTCCCGCGGCTTCAGCAAAGAGCTGCGCCGCGTCAGGGTCTATCGTCATTCCCCTCTCCTGGAAATGCGAACTTATCCACGGGGCTACTTCATAGTCCCTCAGCGGAATTGATTCCACCACAACGCCGTTTTTTAGCACGCTCTTGTAAAGGGCGCGGCGTTTGTCGGCATTAGCCCCATGCATGAGAATCACAAGCACGGTGGAGTCCAGAGGGGCCTGGCAGTACAGGGCCAGCTCCTCCAGGGATTTCATCTGCTGGGCTTCCTTGAGCACCACAAGCTGGCGGTCCGCCATCATGGGATAGCGGCGGGCGGAGGTTATCACCGCATCCGCGTCCACATCGGCCCCGTAACAGATGGTCTCGTTGAAATCCTTTTCCCAGTCCTGAAGGCAGTTCTTGATGATGGCGTCACATACCAGGTCCGGATAATAGGGCTCTTCGCCCATGAGCAGATACACATACTTGAAGATGCCATTTCTGACATCTTCAAGTATGGAAGCGACCTGCCGTGCGGTCTCTATGTAGGACTTTGAGGCCAAGGACTATCTGAACTTCTTTTCTTTGGCCCTTACGATACGCTCCTTCATTGCGTCGGCCGCTTCTGTTACGGCTTCCTCGAAGGTGCGGCTGCTGCGCTCGATCACCAGGTCCTCACCGGGAAAACGGGTTTGGATTTTCACGTGTTTGTTGTCTGCATCCGGGGTAAGGGACAGGGTTACGTCTATGTCGCCCAGATTGTCGAAGAACTTTTCCACCTTGCCGACCTTCTTTTCCACGAATTCGAGAAGCTTCTGGTCCGCGTCGAACTTAAGTGATTGAACGTTAATCATGGTTGTTTGAGTTTTTTGCCCTTGGGTGGGCGTTAACATACACAGTCTTCAGCCTTTCGACGGTTGCGTGGGTGTACACCTGCGTTGCGGCAAGCGAGGAGTGGCCAAGCACTTCTTTTATGGATGTGAGGCTTGCCCCGTCCTCCAGCAGGGAGGTTGCAAGGCTGTGCCTCAGCGCGTGTGGAGACTTTCGGCCCTGAATGCCGGCCTTTTCCAGCTCCGCCTTTACCGCCCTGTCCACATATTCCGGGTACAGTTTAGCTCCCCTGGGGGTAACAAGCAGCGGCGAGGCGGGTGCAGTTTCCACGCTCTCCATCGAGTTTGCGGCTTTCAAATATAATGAAATTTCCTCACATAGCGAAGAAATAATGGGAATATCCCTCATTTTATCTCCCTTTCCCCTCACGTGCAATATTTTACGTGACGGATCGAAACTTTGCCTCTGCAGGCCGATGAGTTCCGCCCGCCGTAGCCCCGCTTCATACAGGATGCACACGATGAGCCGGCGAAGCCTCTGCCCATAAAGGTCTTTGGCTGCGGGATCATCCAGACTACCGTAACTCAGCAGCAGTTCCAGATTTTCCGCCGACCCCTGCCATGCCGATTCCTCCAGATACTTTCCCATCTCCTCCGCGCGGTAGTGCACCGGCAGCCTTTTTGCCGATTTCGGCTTCCGCACCACCCTCACGGGATTGGTCTCCAGCACTCCCCTCTTCACAAGGAACTTCGCGAACCCGCTCAGCACGCTAAGGTGCTGATGCACAGTGGATGGCTTCATCCCCTTCCCCATCAGATCGGCCTCGTACGAGCGCACCAACTGGGCAGTGAGCGCCTCCTCCGGAGCCGCGCCCACGAACTCCCTGTATCGGCCCAGGACATCGGCATAGATCTCCTGCGTCCGGGGCGAATACCGCTTTATCTCCGCTATATATTTAAGGTACTGGTTTACCATTTATTCAACTTGCCTTCTGTGGCAGTTTTTGGAGAAGTTGTGATTTTATAGGCCTGAACCTCTCCAAAACTTGCAGTCCGAGGCCATATCTTGGAGAAGTTCCCCCAACTGAAATCACAACCTCTCCAAAAACTATCGTGTACAGGCATCTCTATTTCTCTTTCAGTCCCAACTGCGCGGCTTTTTCTCGCATAAGGCGTTCGGCGGCTTCCTGGGTATTGGGGATCACCCCGTCCAGGATGGCTTCCTTCACGTATTCCTTGATTTCGCCGATAAGATTGCACGGGCCGATGCCGTAAATCTCCATCACCATATCGCCGGTTATGGGGTTCTTGAAGTTGCGGATGGCGTCTTTCTCCTCCACTTCCGCCATTTTCTCCTTTACCAGTTCGAAATTGCGGCGGAGGCGCGCCACCTTTGCGGGGTTCTTCGAGGTGATGTCGGCATTGGAGAGGATCATGAGGTCGTCGATGTCGTCCCCGGCGTCGAACAGCAGGCGTCGAACCGCGCTGTCCGTTACCTCGTCGTCCACCAGGGCGATGGGCCTCAGGTGCAGGCTCACGAGCTTCTGCACGTACTTCATCTTCTCGTTCAGCGGCATGTGCAGCCTCTGGAAAATCCTCGGCACCATGCGCGCTCCCACAACCTCGTGCCCGTGGAATGTCCAGCCCTGGCCTGGTATGAAGCGCTTCGTGGGTGCCTTGCCGATGTCGTGGAGCAGCGCCGCCCAGCGAAGCCAAACATTTGTCATTTCGAGCGTAGTCGAGAAATCTGCCATCGCCACATTATCAAGCACCTGCAGGGAGTGCGAGAAATTATCCTTGTGCCCCTTGCCATCCACGGTTTCAACGCCTTTGAGGTTCGTGAGTTCCGGGAGGAACTGCTCCAGGAGGCCCGTCTCATCCATAAGGCGGAAGGCCACCGAGGGCTTATCCGTGAGGAGCATCTTGTTCACCTCCTCCACGATGCGCTCCGAAGAGAGTATCTTCAACCTTTCACGCATCTCATACATCGCCTGAAGAGATTCCTGGACGATGTGGAAAGGATGCTCCGGCGTGCTCAACTGCACGCAGAAGCGGATGGCGCGAAGCATGCGCAGAGGGTCGTCGCTGTAGGTTTGCTGCGGCTCAAGAGGCGTGCGGATAACTCCATCGGCAAGGTCGCGCACTCCCCCGAAGGGATCCACGAGCGCGCCGAAATCGGCCTTGTTCAGGCTGAAGGCCATGGCGTTTATGGTGAAGTCACGGCGGAGCTGGTCTTCTTCCAGCGTGCCGTCTTCCACTATAGGCTTACGGGATTCCCGGTGGTACGACTCCTTCCGGGCGCCCACGAACTCCAGTTCGATGCCCTTGTGGTGCAGCATCGCCGTTCCGAAATTGCTGTATACGCTAACCTTGGCACCGGTTTTCGCGGCGATGGCTTCCGCCAGGGCGATTCCGCTCCCCTCCACCACCACGTCGATGTCCTTGTTGGGCCTGCCAAGAAAGCAGTCCCTCACGTATCCTCCGATTACATAGGCCCTCAGGCCCAACTGGTCCGCCGTATCGCCGATCAAGGCGAATACGGGGTTGCTTAAAGCATTTTCAATTATTGTCATTTAATCTCATCTAGTTCTGATAAGCGCCGGGCCACCATGAGCCAGAGCGGTTCTTGCCGCGGCCGTCGGTGTTGAGTCCGGAAGGCGACAGATCCTGTAGCCACGCCTTTCCAGGTGCACCCCTGCGACATGATTATCCGCCAACATCTTCTAACTGGTCTTGGCTTTAATTGATTCTACTTCTTCGGTGGAAAGCCGGGTCGCCTTTGCAATGTCTGAAATGGACATACCCATGTCAATAAGGCTAAGAACGGTTTTCTCTTTGTCCGCTCTGGCCTCTTTCCTTGCTTCTTCTCGTCCTTTCTTTTCCCCGTAAAGCTGGGAAAGAAGTCTTTCGTATTCAAAAGCTTTTGCCTTTTCGTATTCCATTGTCTGATCTTCGCTTAAGCATTCCATTAATGCGGCGTCCACAACCCCGCCAAATCCGTGCAAATCTTTGGGTAATTCCTCCTCTATGGCAAATTTATGCATTTTTTTGAATAAAAAGCACCAGCGCTGCTGATTCTTCATCAGTTTGTCCCAATCATCCTCCTGAAACCGGCTTAATTCCAGAAAATGATACGAGATTTTGCCATTGATGTATTCCTCATGAGTGTCCGACTCTTCGAGATAATAGTTGAACAGGACTTTGTCCTTTGGGGTCGATGAAATATGCCGCCGTTCATATGCCGCCACGCATAATACATAGACATGCTTTACCTTGTACAGCAGATCTCCCCGCTTTACCTGATTCTGAACCATAGATGACGCATAATAGGCTACTCTGTCGTCGAAATCGTCCTCATCCTTCTGCTGCATCTCCACAAGGAATTTCCCATCACGGCTGGTGCACAGCACATCCAGTCTTGAGCGCTTGTCCTTTTCGCTCATTACCGGAATCTCATTGGGGAGGTATTCCAAATCGTCGATCTGAGGAGGGAGGATGTCATTCAGGAATTTGAGAAGGTTTTCCTTGATTGAAAAGACATACTTGAAGGCCCAGTCCACCCGTAAGTCCATGTACTTTTCTTTGGGTGAGTTTGCCAGAGCTTCGTTTAGTTGGCTGTAATAATCGTTCGCCATAGTAGTGAAGGTTTTGAGTTAAACAATACTGCATCCTTCACCGTGAAGAATGCCCGGCCCGCCTCAAGAGGCGAACCGGACCACAATAATATAGATATTTTCGTCACACCTTGTTAAGAAACAGAAATTCTTTTTTTACTTTTATTAAAAAACAAAAAAATCTACTTTATTTCCTCCCATGTGGGAGCCTTTTCCAAATACTCGTACCCCTCTTCCCCGCGGCGGAACATGAAGGTTTTCCGCCCGTTGGTTATTGTGATGTACTTCACGTCCAGAACCTTGTTGTAGCGTAACGCCTGGTCCACAGTCTCCTGCCCCAGTTCCACTTCCGGGCGCTTGCACTCCACTATCATCGCGGGTTTGCCGCTTCGGGAGTACACCACGATATCGGCCCGGCGATCCATGTTATTAAAGGTAAGCGACACCTCGCTCATCATCATGTGCTCCGGCACACCCATCTCCTCGTGCAGCACTGCGCCGATGAACCATTGCCGCACCTCCTCTTCGGGGGTGCAGGCAACGGATTTCTTCCTCAGCGGGTCCCATATTTCACTGCTGTGAACCATTGCTACCCGCAAAGATAATGATTTTAGAATTTCCAGCCAAGACCGCCGTGGGCAAGGAGGGCGATATCGCTCAGGGGTACCTCGGCAAAGAAGTAGAAATGCGGCGTGGTGTACCGGGCGCCGAAAAGCGTGATAGCCGGGAGCGGGAGAGCGCCAGTCTTCAGGTCTGTGACAATGCCAAGGCCGATGCCGGAATACATCTGCACCCGTGCCTTCGGATTGTACAGGTACCGGGCCTGCCATGTGATAGAAGCAAAGGGGCTTGAATCCGCCCAGCCGGCGGGTGTGCCGCTGGTGAGATCGTAGCGTGGCCTGCCTTGCGGATCCGTGCCGAATTCCTCATACTGAAGCACCTGATGATGGCACCACGACACTCCAGCGGTGAACGCATGCTCCCACTTCTCGCTTGTGCGCCACACAATGGACATATCCACAGCGGGGTAAAACGCATTGTCCATATCGGCATCCTGCCCGTACTGCGCAAATTCCCTCCTCCGTTCATACGAGGGTGACATATATATTATACGCATGTGAGCGGGGGCAACGCCGGTTCCAACCTCCAGGGAAAGGCTTCGCTCGAAAGGATTTATATAGGCCGATGACGCCCCGTCCTCCTGTCCGAAGGCCGATGCCGCCACGCCAATAAGCAGCGCTCCGATGAGAAAACGCCTTCTCATCACTCAACGGGATCCATTTTCACGAGAACTTCGCGGTCGCGAAGATCCGCAAGGGTTGTATCCTTGATGAGGAAGTTTCCGTCCGGGTCCATGAAACGGAGATTCGGCCCGGGCTGATTGCGCCAGTAATTGAGGGTGACGCGGCATTTGCCATCGGCCCCGGTCACCCCCAACTCTCTGTCGTCATAGTTGTAATGCTCCATAACCTTAATGCCCTCGAGAGGTGTCCCGTCGGCATGGGAAACCAGCGAGAAAGACATCGGCGCCTGCCCGCCTTCTTCATAAAGCGGAGGCATGGATATGCCATAGCAGGCGTGGAAAACGAAGAGCGCTCCCGTGAGCGACACTCCCTTAAGCAGATTATGAAGTCATTTCATACTACGTGCGTTTTACATAGGGGTAAATCCCGCCGCGGCGGAATCTTGCACAAGATACAGAAAAAATCGCGGGAGCACAAACAATTGTGCCCCCACGATTATCGTCCGGTGTGCGTAGGGGTGCCGGGTAATGGACCTCTGCGCACGGTTTTGCGGGTTTTTCGTGCGTAGAGGTGCCAGGCGTTGGACCTCTGCGCACACCCGCGCACCTACATCTTCACGAACTCAACGCGGCGGTTGCGGGCGCGGCCTTCGTCGGTGCTGTTATCCGCAATGGGTTCGCGGGAGCCCTTGCCAACGGCGCTCAGGCGGGAGCGGTCGATGCCCTGGGCCACGAGCGCGGCCACAACGGCCTCTGCCCTCTGCTGACTAAGCTTGTCGTTAACGGAGGCGCTGCCGGTGGAGTCGCAGTGGCCCTGAACTTCGAAGTTCAGATCGGCATGCTCCTTCATAAGGTTGGCGATGCGCACGATTTCCACCATCGACTCCGGCTTCAGATCTGCCTTGCCGCTGGCGAAGGTGATGCCGTAGGAAGTGATCTTGCCGTCGTTCAGGAGGCGGTCATACAGAGGCACTGCACCCTTGGCGATGCGGATGTTCTTGATATAGAAGCGGTCCTGCTCGTCGCAATTGGACACCGAGCGCAGAAGCATACGGGTGGGACGAGCCACGTTGGGCAGGTTCACCATACGAACGCCGTTTACATAGTACTTGAACGCGCGCTTGTTGAAAGAAGCCGCCACGTGAAGCCAAGTATTGGCCTTGATCAAAGGTTCAAGAAGGGAGCCTTTTGTTACACCATCCCTGTAATCACCTGCAGGGGTGTAGAAGGCAAAATTAATGTCAGCGTTATCATAATTCTCCTTCTCTTCATTCCAGGCGGGGTTGAGAGCAACATATAAGCAGAAGTCACCGAATTCTTCCGAATAAAGAACCAGGTCCAGGTGGTCGTTGAGGCTGGAGCCGCCGGTAGCGGGAGACCATACATCGAACTCAATTGTAAACTCATCCGGCAGATAGTCCGCCTCATTCATAAGAGGAGCAATATCGGTGAACCAGCCTGGAAGCTTAATCACCTGCTCACCGTTAAGGGATACTATCTCGCATCCTTCGCCGGAAAGGAAATCCCAGTAGTGCGGGAACTCACCCATCCGTTCATTTTCTACGGGGTCGTCGAAAAAGATTTCGTCACCGGGGACAAAGTCG
Organism: Bacteroidales bacterium; assembly: GCA_016290725.1. Taxonomy (GTDB): domain Bacteria; phylum Bacteroidota; class Bacteroidia; order Bacteroidales; family UBA932; genus Cryptobacteroides. The sequence continues at coordinate 9,725 of JAEEUZ010000063.1, forward strand.
GTTTTGGCATAAGTGACAGCCAGATCCTGTGCGAACGCCGCGGCGGCGGAAAGCGTCACGGCAATGGCAAAAACAAAGATTCTCTTCATAGTAAAAGTGTTATTTGGGACAAAAATAGTGTTTCGCCTGTAAAAATGCAATACCCCTAAAGTGGGGAAAAATGTATATATTTGCAAAAAACAGGCTATAATGAGAAAACTATTTGCCATCGTCACGGTTATACTTATTGCGTCCACCGCATCGGCCCAGGAGAATCTCCAGAGAGGAGCACTTGCAGGCGGAGCAGCGAAAACCTTCACCACGGTGCGTGAACTCCCCATCACCAGCGTTAAAAACCAGTACCGGAGCGGCACCTGCTGGGATTATGGAACGCTTGGCTTCCTGGAGAGCGAGATACTCAGGAAAACCGGCAAAACCTACGACCTTTGCGAAATGTTCGTAGTGAACAAGGACTATATGGACTGCGCCACGCACTATGTCCGCATGCACGGCTACAGCCAGATATCGGAGGGAGGTTCGTGTGACGATGTCATCGAGGTTATCCGCAATCACGGAATATGCCCGGAAGATGCAATGCCCGCGCCCGGCTCTCTCACCGGCGATTCCCTGGCAAACTTCAAGGTGTTCTTCCCGGAGCTGGAGAAGATGGTTAGCGGTATCGTCCGTCCCGGCGAAAAAGAGCCTCTTCCCGGATGGCAGGCTAAGGTGCAATCCATCATCGACAAATATGTAGGCCGATGCCCGGAAACCTTCGTGTATGAAGGCAAAACCTACACGCCGGAGTCTTTCGCGGAATCCCTGGGGCTCGATTTGGACGATTATGTGAGCATAACCAGCTACACGCATCATCCCTTCCGTGAGTGGTTCATCCTGGAAGCCCCCTACAAGTGGCGGCTGAAACCCAGCTACAACATTCCCATCGACGAACTCATGTCCGCGCTGGACAGGGCTCTTGACAAAGGCTACACTGTGGCCTGGGGCGGCGACGTCTCCGGCGATTTCACCCGCACCGGCCTGGCATATCTTCCGGACGGCGTTGTTCCCACCCAGGAACTCCGCCAGCAGCTGTGGGACAACTGGACCTTCACCTACGACCACGTGATGCTCATCTACGGCAAAGCACTCGACCAGGACGGCAATCCCTACTATCTGGTGAAAAACTCCTGGGGCAAATCAGGCCTCTACGAGGGCACCTGGTACATGTCGCGCGACTACATCGCCCTTAACACCACCTACATCTTCCTGAACCGCCGCGCCCTCCCCCGCTCCCTCCGCCACGCCACCTCCCACGGCATGGTGCACTGAACCGGGCCCGGGCAGTGCGCCTAACCATGCCAGTCAATGGACCTTTAGGCGCATACCGCACGACACAAAAAACACCCCCGGGCCGATGGGTGCGCGGTCCGGGGGCGAGATAATGGGAAAACTAAACTACTGTATCTTCTGGCAACGGACTACGCCACCGGTTCTGAGGGTCTCGGTGCCATTATCCACAGGATAGTATCCTGAGTTAGAACCGCTGAAACGGAAGAAAGAAGTTTGATTGTAATAGGCAGTCAGATATACGGCATCTGCATATATCGTCCCGAAATTATGGTTGATATTACCGGTCAGAGGGAAATAACTGCCGTCAATCAGATAACCGTTATCGGTTGCAACGCCGCCAACCCACCAGCAGTATTGTCCGATATTTGACTCACTGGGCCGCGTATTACCGTTATCATTACAGCCCCTAGGATTGCTGGCTCCGGGCGAAACCGCATATCCTGCCGGGCAAGGGTCATTTTGTCCCTTTGCTGCAAATAGCTGATAGTTATCATATGCAACTGAGCCCGTACTATACTGCCAGTAATATTGTATGGGGGAATAGTAGGCCGACAATCCAGATCCAGTATCCTCATTGGCATCATAGTATAGATACCTCGGATTCTTCATATAGGTGTCCAGGCTCGATGAACTTATACTAGCGAACCGTTGTTTGGTGTTAGGGCAATATGTGCCAGCATATGCGTATACAGGCTTGATTGCATAAACACTACCTGTGTTCAAGCCGCCAAGCAAAGGATTCTTGCAACCCCACTGATAGTAAAGTCCATAAGTCTTTACTCCGTCAGCCGGATTGCAGGAAACGGCACCGAGGTTGCGGTCCAGGAACTGCTCTGATTCTCCGTGATTGGTCGTAAGCGTAACTTCCTTGAGGCCTCCTGCAAGGCGCCAGATATGCCAGCTCCAGAGCACAGAGTTGCTGGAATTATATGCAACGATGAGTGCATTGCCCTGCTTGCCGTTATCGGCCGTCCTGAAGTGAATCATATTATCTGCCGAATCATAGGTCACATCAG
>JAEEUZ010000227.1 GCA_016290725.1 Bacteroidales bacterium
ATGATGCAGCGCGCGGGGGCCGATTATCTTGCTGTTGCATACCCTGTAGAAGGCCTTGAGCTGCGCCGCAACGGTATCTCCCTGCCTGTAATCGTGCTCACCGCGGGAACGGACTTTTTCCCTGAAATAATAGAGACCCGCCTGGAGCCCAGCATCCCCAACCTGTACACGCTGGAAGCCTTCTGCAGGCACCTTCGCGACAAGGGCCTCAAGGATTACCCTATTCATATAAAACTGGACACCGGCATGCACCGCCTTGGCTTCATGACCAGCGAACTGCCCGCTCTCACCGCGTTCCTTGCCGCTCATCCGGAAGTTAAAGTAAAGTCCGTCTTCTCCCACCTCTGCGTTGCGGAAGACCCGGAGCAGGATGCCTTCACCCTGGGCCAGATAGAGCTTTTCCAGCGTAATTACGAAACCATCGCCGCGGCAGTCGGATATCGGCCTTTAAGGCATATCCTCAACTCCGCCGGAATCGAGCGTTTCCCGCAGTATCAGTTCGACATGGTGCGTCTCGGCATCGGCATATATGGTGTGAGCGCACTTCCCGGAGTGAAGCTCTATCCCGCAGCATCGCTGAAATGCAAAATCCTGCAGATCAAGCAGCTCAAAGAAGGCGACACCGTGGGTTACGGCAGGTGGGGCAAGGCTCACGAAGGCACAGTTATCGCCACAATCCCCGTGGGCTATGCAGATGGCATAGACCGCCACCTCGGCCGCGGCGCCGCCTCGTTCTCCCTGAACGGCCACCGCGTCCCCACAATCGGCAATATCTGCATGGACATGTGCATGCTGGACGTCACCGGCGTCCCCGCCGCAGTGGGCGACACCGTAACCATCTTCGGCGACGACCCCACCGTCACGGAACTAGCCGATATCCTTGGCACCATCCCCTACGAAATTCTCTCCAGCGTCCCCCGCCGCATCGAACGCATAATCGTACGGTAATCCTTTAGATAAGAATCTCATCCCGGAAAAGGGCTAAAAAACTGGATGAACCCCGGTAAAACCGAAGTTCATCCATAAAAAAGGTCAAAATCCTGGATGAACCAGGGGAATGGCTATTCAGCCTTGCCGTCGCTGCCGAGAACGTTCACGATCTTGTGCTTGTAGAGTTTCTTCATCTCGTCACGGGCGGGGCCGAGGTACTTGCGGGGATCGAACTCACCGGGCTTGTCGTGGAAGACACGACGGATGGCGGCGGTCATGGCAAGACGGCTGTCGGAGTCGATGTTGATCTTGCAAACTGCGCTCTTGGAGGCTTCGCGGAGCTGCTCCTCGGGGATACCTACTGCATCAGGGAGCTTGCCGCCCAGGGCATTGATCTCATCTACGTACTCCTGGGGAACGGAGCTGGAACCGTGGAGGACGATGGGGAAGCCGGGGAGCTTCTTCTCGATCTCGTGCAGGACGTCGAATGCCAGCGGCGGGGGAACCAGACGGCCGGTCTTCGGGTCGCGGGTGCACTGCTCCGGGGTGAACTTGTATGCGCCGTGGCTTGTGCCGATGGAGATAGCCAGAGAGTCGCAGCCTGTGCGGCTTGCAAAGTCGATAACCTCTTCGGGCTTGGTGTAGTGGGATTCCGCTGCGGAAACCTCATCCTCAACACCGGCCAGAACGCCGAGTTCGGCCTCTACGGTTACATCGAACTGATGTGCATAGTCCACAACCTTCTTGGTGAGGGCGATGTTCTCTTCGTAAGGAAGGGCGGATGCGTCGATCATAACTGAGCTGAAGCCCATGTCTACGCATGATTTGCAGGTTTCGAAGCTATCGCCGTGGTCCAGGTGAAGGACGATCTGGGGATGCTCCCAGCCGAGTTCCTTCGCATATTCAACAGCACCCTCTGCCATGTAGCGGAGGAGAGTCTGGTTGGCGTAGTTGCGCGCGCCCTTGGACACCTGGAGGATAACCGGGGATTTGGTTTCCGCTGCGGCCTGGATGATGGCCTGGAGCTGCTCCATGTTGTTGAAATTGAATGCGGGGATTGCGTATCCGCCTGCTACTGCCTTGGCAAACATCTCACGGGTGTTCACAAGGCCGATTTCTTTGTAAGATACCATAGTTAATTAAAGATTATTTTTTTGGAACATTTTCAAGAACTGCTTTCAGGTACTCCCAGGTGCGGGCTACGGAGGCGATGTTCACCCTTTCGTCCGGGCTGTGGGGGTATTTGATGGTGGGGCCTACCGACACCATTTCCCAGTTGGGATATTTGGCACCGAGAAGGGCGCACTCCAGGCCGCCGTGGGTTGCCATGATCTTCATGGGCTTGCCGGATACCTTCTCATACTGCTCCATCATAACCTTGTTCATGGGGGGGTCCAGCTTGGGTGTC
>JAEEUZ010000064.1 GCA_016290725.1 Bacteroidales bacterium
GGACGGCGCTTCCTCGTGCGCCCAGAAGACTGTTACGGTTATGCCGACAAAAACTGGGGCAGGGACTTCACCTCTCCCTGGGTATGGCTTTCGTCCAACAATCTCACCAGCGAAATTACCGGCAGGAAACTTACCGACAGCGTTTTCGACATAGGCGGCGGCCGGCCCAAAATCGGCCATCTGGCACTTCCGCGAAAGCTCTTGTCGGCCTTCTGGTATGAAGGCAAACCCTACGAGTTCAACTTCTCCAAAGCCTGGACAGGCGTACATACGGAGTTCGATTGCAAGGAAACCGATACGCAGATTATCTGGCACGTGGAGCAGCGTAGCAGTTCCGGCCGCATGGTCACCGACGTCACCTGCGAGAAAAAGGACATGCTGCTTGTGAACTACGAATCCCCGGACGGGGCAAGGCGTCACACCCGCCTCTGGAACGGCGGCAACGGCATCGGCACGATACAATTATTCGACCCCCACGGCAATCTGATAGACCGCATCCATGCGGAGAACATCGGCTGCGAATACGGAGAATACGGGGCCTAAAGACCTTCTCTGATTTCTTTCTCGACGAATTCCCTGCTGGTGGGGATGATTGCCTTGATTTCACCGACAAGGCCGCCATTTTCGTCTATGTCGATCCTGCCCACGAAAGGGCATACCACTTCCTGCTGGTTGAACTCGTTGAACCACTTGAGCTGAGTTGAGGGAATGAAACCCAGACGGCCGCCTTCGTGATCGAATATCGCTTTTGCCCCCGGACGGGGAATCAAAGACCAGGTTTCCGGCTTCACCACACCCACAATAGTGCCCGCATCGTACAGATTGCAGAAATCCTGCACTTCATCGATGTCGAAGGTTTCCGTATTCTCATCCAGGAACTCGTAATAGTCCAGCGTGTCCAGGAATGACAGGTCCAGTTCTTCCTCTTGCGGTTCTTCCTCTGTTGGCTCTTCGACCGGCGGCTCCTCCCGGGGCGGAACCACCTTTTGCTCCTGGGTGACGGGCTTAACCTCCTGCACCGGCTTCTGCACAACCGGTGGTTGCGGGGCGCTCTTTTCCTTTTTATTATACTTCGTTTGATTGTACGAGCGGTCGTGGTCGTCCTTGAAAATCAAGTACAACGCAAAAAGCACGACAGCTATGACAACGACGTAGAACATAATCAGCCAGTTATCTCCTGAATCCGCCTTGCCACTTCTTCCGGATGGTCCACAAGGAGCTGGCCGTGATTCATTTTGGGAAAGACTTCAAGATGCAGAGCGGGGTATATCTTTTTCAGATGCTCCGCCTGGGGCTTGGCGACAAAGGCTTCCAAGCTACCATGCCAATAGTGGATATCCGCCCCGCGGATGGATTCCAGCTTATTTGTATAGACGGATTTGTATCCGTCCAGCACGGCCCGGCCTCCACCGAATGGGTATACTTTCCGGCATTCGTCAAGAAGCACATCGAAATAGTGCGAGTGAAAAACCCAGCGCCAGAATCCCGTCCAGTGATAACAGGTCCACACATTAGCGCACTGGTAATAGCGAAGAGGCCCCACCAGCCACCTTGGAAGCGGAAGCAGCGGCGCGGCATCCAGAATAGCATGGCCGATGACAACTTCGTCCCGCTCCAACACCCGCGACAGTATCTTCCCGCCAAGAGACAGGCCGTACGCACAGTCCAACCGGCCGGCATACTTCTCCTTGATATGCGCTATCACCTGCCCCGCCTGATCATCCACGGAAGTGAAACGGGTATGCACTCCCAGCGTGAACCCATCCACCTCGGCGGCAATAATCCGGTACTTATCCTTAAGCAGTTCCACCAGAGGCAGGAATATCTCATACGATACCCCCAACCCCGGAATGAGCAGAAGCGTTCGCTCCCCTTCCTTACCAAATACCTTAAACTCCATACGCACAAATATAAACATTTTACTCCGAACTCCGCACCTTTTTCTCCCTCCCCCACCACATTTCCCCATCTCGCGGGCCAAACGCCCTCCTGGCGCCTATACCACTTATCCGCCACACAACAGGGACGGCATACACACATCAGCGGCTCTTTTGCCGTGGCTGACGCCCGAGCCCTGGAAACCCCGTGAAATGCAAGTGTCTGTGTTATAGACACTTGCGCATTCCTTCTGTGGCAAAACGCCACAGAAGCTTTTTGTTATTCGCTGATTTACAGCGAGTTGCATTTCACGGCGCAACACGGGCATCTTGACAAGAAGCCCAATTGGAGGAGGCCGAAGGCAAAGAATTGCGGAAAAATCCGTATATTCGCAGACAATAAAACTAAAACCTATGCGCACTCTTCTGAAGAACGGAAAAATATATGACGGCACCGGGAGCGATGCCTTCATGGGCGACATACTCGTGGAAGACGAAATGATCGCCGAAATCGGCAAGGATTTAAAGGCCGATGCGGACAAAGTCATCGACCTGGAAGGCCTTAGCATCTCCTCCGGTTTCTTTGACGCACACTCGCACAACGACTGGTTCGCCATCAAGAAAGAACCGCTGAAGTATTTCGAGCCTTTCATCCGCCAGGGAATCACCTCCTTCATTTCCGGCAACTGCGGCCTCTCCGCAGTGGGTTTTGAAGCGGACTCCCCCAATGTGGACAAGGTGGGCGCCGGGCTTTTCGGCTACCGCGGAGACACCACCGGAGTGTATCCCACCGTGAAGGAATTCTTCAAGGCGGTTGATAAAAACAGCCCATGCAACATGGCAGTGCTGGTTGGTCACTGCAGCGCACGTGCAAGCGTTGCCGGATATGACAGCCGCGCGCTCACAGAAGATGAGCGTAAGCGCATGCTCGACATCATGGAGCAGGGCCTCAAGGAGGGCGCCTGCGGCCTGTCCCTCGGCATGATGTACCTCCCCGGGCGCTTCGCTTCCGTAGCGGAAACCCGCGACGTTGCCCTTCTAGCAGAGAAATACGACCGCCCTCTCACTGTACACGCCAGGGCTTTATCGGCCCTTACCATGGACTATCAGCCCCTGTTCGGCAGGCCCCATAACCTGCGCGCAATGGACGAACTGGTGGAAATGGCAAAAGGCACGCACCTGAAGCTTCAGTACTCGCACGCCATTTTCGTGGGCACGAGCACCTTCAAGAGCAAGGACGAACTTCACCGGATGATCGACGACCTTCGCAAAGAAGGCGTTGACGCCTGGTTCGACATCTACAACGAACTGCTCGGCGTGTCGGTGATGACGGTGTTCCTGCCCAGCTGGTTCATGGAGCTTCCGCCTGAAGAGAGGCTCAAACCCAAGAACAAACTGCGCCTGTTCACCGTATGCAACAGCATGATCCTCAAGATGCTTGGCTTCGGCTGGAAAGACATCGAAATCGCGTACCTGGGTCCCGGGCTGGAGCAGTATGAAGGCAAGAGCGTAAGGGATATTGCCCGGCAGTGGCACAAATCGGGCTTCGAAACCTACATGAAACTCTGCGAGATGTCCCAGTTCAAGGGCCGGGCAAACATGGGCCCGTACTCCACGCCTGAAATCATCGAGTGGCAGTCCAAGCGGGACAATGTGCTCTATATGACAGACGCCTGGGTAGAGGAAAACGGCATCCAGAACCCTGCAATCTACGACTGCTTCCCCAAGTTCATCCGCGCCTCACTGCTGGGCCATGGAGACACCATGCCCCGCACCATCCGCAAGATGACCGGCGGCGTGGCCGACCGCTTCAGCATCCCCATGCGCGGCTACCTCAAGCCCGGCTACTTTGCCGACCTCACAGTCTTCGACGAGGCTCAGATGAAGCAGGCCACCCCGGACCAGACCAAATCCTTCGGCATCCGCCGCGTTTTCATAAACGGAAAGGAGGTCCTCTGCGATGGCGTCCTTGACAAGGAGAGCCTGAAAACCTCCGGTCACGCTCTTCCGAGCAGGCAATAACATTATTTTTGCAATTCCGGAAAAGATTAGTATCTTTGCAGTCCCTTTGGTGCGATGGCCGAGCGGTTAGGCACAGGTCTGCAAAACCTGCTACAGCGGTTCGATTCCGCTTCGCACCTCCCAAAAGCGCCCCGGACTCAGTTCGGGGCACTTTTTTTAACGCTTTTCCGAAAAAAAATGTTATCTTTCGTAGGAAAAACTGGAAAACGCGATATGAAACAGTTTATATATCTCTTTATGGCCGCCTGCCTTCTGACGGCGGTATCCTGCAAGAAAGACATCCCCGATACAGTCACAACGAAGTATGGTGTTGACGGAGAAACGATTGAGCCCGAAGCGGTGGACCTTGGCATCGTGGTAAACGGCAAGAAAGTCTTGTGGGCCTCATTCAACCTTGGCGCATCCAAGTACTACGAATCCGGGAATTACTATGCCTGGGGAGAGATGTCTCCAAAGAATGAGTACTCCTGGAAAACATATATCTTCTCCAACGGATCGGCCCAAAAACTTACCAAATACTGTCCGGAGGACAAGGCCGGGCAATGGGACGGCGCGGCGGCCGGTCCCGACGGCAAGACTTCCCTATTGCCGTACGACGATGTGGCCCATATGAGGCTTGGCGGCTATTGGAGGATGCCCACAATAGAGGAGCTTAACGAACTCCTGAAACTCAAGGACCAAAAGAAAGACTACACCTGGGAAGATTGGGTGGGCATCACTGATGAAGGCGGCAATAAGATCTACGGCCTCCGCATCACCCGCATCTCCACCAATGCCACATTATTCCTTCCTGCCGCCGGATATAGGGACGGCACCGAAAACGTGAGCACCCACGGCCATTACATCTCCTCTTCAATCAATCCGAAATACCCGGATACCGCCCTGGGCCTCGGCTTCAGCGAGGTAGCCTCGGGCACTAATAACTACAACCGCTACTCCGGTTTCACGATCCGGCCCGTTTTTGTAAAGTAATGTACAAACTGGATTAACGGATATGAACTACAACATCGGCCTTTTCAATGACAGTTTTCCTCCCGTTATGGACGGGGTGGGAATCTGCGTGGAAAACTATGCCCGCTGGATGCAGGAAAAGGTGGGCGGCGTGTCGGTAATCACCCCCAAGAACATCGGGGCAGACTACAGCGACAAGAAGTACGAAGTGCTTGACTATCTGTCCGTTAAGGTGCCTTTCCGCCCACCGTACGTTACCGGCGTGTCGGAGATGGACCCGGTGTTCGTTCGAAAGATCATCCGCCGCAACTTCAAGATAGTGCACGCCCACTGCCCCTTCATGTCGGGCCTCACCGCCCAGAGGGTGGCCCGGATCCAGCGCATCCCCATGGTTGCCACCTTCCACTCCAAATACCGCGAAGACTTCGCCCGGGTAATCTCCAACGAGACCATCCTGGACGGCATCATCGCGGAAATAGTGAAGTTCTACCAGAGGGCCGATGAAGTGTGGGTGCCGCAGGAATCGGTAAAAGACGTGCTTTACAGCTACGGCTACAAGGGTAACATCGAGGTCCAGGCCAACGGCTGCGACCTTGTGGGAAACTACAGCCCCGAATACTTCGCCAAGGCCCGTGAGGCCGTGGGAGTGAAGGCCGATGAATTCGTAATGCTCTTCGTAGGCCAGCACATCTGGGAAAAGAACGTGCGCCTTTCCATCGAAGCAATGGGCCGCATCAAGGACCTCCCCTTCCGGATGTTCTTCGTTGGCACCGGCTATGCGGAGGAAGAGATGAAACAGATGGTGGCCGATCTTGGCATTGCCGATAAAGTCACCTTCGTGGGGCGTGTAACAGACAGGGAAAAGCTGAAGCAGTACTACGCCGCCTCCAGCCTCTTCCTCTTCCCTTCCCTGTACGACACCGACGGCCTTGTGGTAAAGGAAGCCGCCTGCTTCGACACTCCGTCCGTGATGCTCCGCGAGGCATCGGCCTCCGGCATGCTCACCGACGGGGAAACCGGATTCCTCATTCATGGCAATGCCGATGACTACGAGGCGCTTCTTCGCCGCCTGCATGCCGACCGGGACCTTGTGCGCCGAGTCGGCCACAACGCCTCCACCCGCATCGTCCGCAGCTGGGAAGACATTGCAGGTGAAGCCATCGACCGCTACAATTCACTCATCGCCCGCAAAAGCATGATTCACCCGCTATGAAACAATACCTATATACATTAGAGATGGAGACGCGCGACTACGAGTGCGACATCCAGGGAATCGTGAACAACGCCAACTACCAGCACTATCTGGAGGCCACGCGCCACAAATGGCTGCAGGACAACGGCTACTCGTTCCGCAAATGGCACGAGGAAGGTATCGACGTAGTGGTGTCGGAAATCAACATCAAGTACAAAACGCCCCTCCACGGGCAGGAAGCGTTCCTTTCGTGCCTGAACCTCCGCCGCGACGGCGCCCGCTTTGTATTTGAGCAGGACATCTACCGCAAGGCGGATATGGCGCTGTGCGTATCGGCAGTTGTTTCTACCGTTTCAATAGTGGACGGCCGCATCTCACGCGGCGACGAACTTGCCTCCCTGTTCGGGCTCTAACTATACCCATTCCACATCCGAGACATCCAGTTCACGGGACGTCTTTCCCCAGTTGGCAGAGTACAGGAAGGTATAGCCTTTGAGCTCGCCCGGGATGCGGTTGAGAAAGTCCAGCCGGGGCTCGCCGTAATCGCCGGAACTGCCATACAGCAGCATCGTCTTCTTATGGTCGTCTTTGACGTACCATCCCCCGCCGTGCACCTTCACGTAGCCACTGACGAGATCGCGATGGTTTACGACCATTCCATAGACAAGCGTCCCTTTCAGCGGGCTCTCCGGCCGGGATACTATGATGAACTTTGGATGCATAGGATTAATAAGATAATATAGTGCAGATGCGCTCCACGTCGGCCGGCTCCAAATCAGGATAGATCGGGAGGCAGAGGACGTGGTCGCAGAGGCAGCGGGCGACGGGCGTGGAGGCGGCGTATTCGCGGCACTGGGGCAAATCGCTCAGGAGCGGGTAGAAGTATTTGCGGGCGCGAATGCCGTTCTCCAGTAGCAGAGCATGCGCCTCGTCGCGGTTTTCCAGCAGAACCGGCATATAGGAGTAGTTCGGGCCGATGCCTTCCCGCGGCTCCAGCAGGCGCACACTTGAGGGCAGCGACTGCCGATAGAGTTCGTACACGGCCTTGCGGGCAGCCAGGACCTCGCCGAAGTGCCTCAGATTGCAAAGGCCCATGGCGGCCTGCAGCTCGTTCATCTTGGCATTTCCGCCTGCGCTCACACAGATCTCATAATCCCGTATCCCGAAGTTTTTCTCATCGTCCAGAGCCACACTAAAACTTTTTCTGCCTTCGCGGACTAAAACTCCGACTCCGTTATCGAAAAAGTTTTCTTCCCCATGGGGTAAAACTACGGCGCCGCCCTCTACGGTGCTGAAGGCTTTCGTGGCGTGGAAGCTAACGACAGATGCGTCGCCAAGGGTTAGGGCGGAGCGGCCGCGGTAGCGTACTCCGAAGGCGTGGGCCGCATCGTATATCAGCGGGAGGCCATGGCGGGAGGCGATATCGGCAAAGGCCTCTGCGTCGCATACGTTGCCATACACGTGCACCGGCAGGATGGCCACGGTGCGGGGCGTGATCAGGCTTTCCGCAAGCGCCGGATTCAGGGTACCATCGGCCTCTAGCACATCGGCAAAAACCGGCACGAGGCCGCAGCGGAGAATGGCGTTAACCGTAGAGGGGAACGAGAACGGCGTGGTGATTACTTCCCCGCCCCGGGGCAGGTTCAGCGCGCGAATAACGCCCTCCAGGGCCAGATGGCCGTTGGCGAAAAGGCTCACGGCGGGCACCTCCAGGAAGCGTTCAAGAGCCTCGCGGAAAGCCTCGTGTTTGGGCCCCATGTTGGTTACGATGCGGCTGTCCCAAAGGCTGCGGATTTCTTCGCAGAACTCCTCGAACGGCGGAAGATATGTCCTGGTTACGTTAATCATAGAAACAGTAGAACAATTTGATAAAAAACCGGCGTAGAGCCCTGCGCAGCCTCCATAGCCGGAAGCCGAGAGGCCTATCAGGCCGATACATTGTCAATTTCCTTTCGATGGACTTATGGTAATGTCCCTGGGTATAGTCATCCAGTGCATGCAGCATGCGCTCCCGAGTTTCTTTTGATATACCGTGGGGATGCGTTGACGACCATGAGCCAGGAACCAACTTTCGGTACACTGCCATGCAGTCCGTCAGATAGTACATCCCGCCGCGGAGCGAAGCCTGAATCTGAAGCACATAGTCTATGGTAATAACCTCACGCATAGGCGTTTCCATAAGGAACGCCTCCCGGCGGCACATAAGCGACGGCGTGGACACGAACCAGCCCCCGCCCTCGATTACCTCCGCCGCACTCAAAACCCTCGACCGCAGGGAAGGGGCGGCGAAACGCTTCCTCTTTCCGCCAAGAAGCAGGACCCTGTGGGCGCATCCGTCCAGCTCCGGGTGGGCACGGAGGGCATCCACCTGCTTCTGGAGCTTCAGCGGGTCGGTCCAATAGTCGTCGCCCTCGCACAGCGCAACGAACTCTCCCCTCACCTGCGGGTAAATGAACTCCCGCGAAATCACAACGCCCTTCGAATACTGGTTTTCGGACTGATAAATGCCGCGAATAATCTGAGGATAGTTCCTCTCGTATTCCCTCACGATATCCGACGTGCCGTCCGTAGACGCATCGTCGTGCACGATTACCTCGAACGGGAAATCCGTCTTCTGCATCACAAAACCCTCCAGCGCATCCCGGATATACGCCGCATGATTGTAGGTCACGCAAACAACGGTTACAGTCACTTCCTTATCCATATATAAACGAGCAGTGGGAGAGCATGTCGTGGGCGGCTTCCCGGGAGTTGAACATAAGGACGTCCAGGATGGAGAGGGAGGACACGAAGGGGGCGCCGAACTGGGGGTACGGGCGCAGTTCGGGCTGCAAAAAACGCAATTCTATACCCTCGGAGCGGAAACCGTCGAAGCGGTACAGCGCCTGGCCGCCGGGAGCGTTCAGGTACACATCGGCCCCAAGCCGGTGGCAGAAGTCGTATATGCGTTTCTCGCGCTTCAGGGCAGCATTTCCGGGGAAATCGGAGGTGTGGCCGATGCGCGTTTCTATGCCCAGATATGCGCACACCTCGCGGATGGAATTCTCCAGGAAAGGCGCGAGCATCCCCCCGGAATCGAAGGTGAGGACGCGGGAGGCCAGCGCGTAGGCATCGGCAAAGAAAGGAGCCTTGTGATAGGCCATTTCCAGCGTCCGTAGCTTATTCTTCAGGCCGATGGGTTTAATTTTCGTGTCGATGATGGAGCGGAAACTGCTGGCATCCTCCACCTCCATCCGCAGCCACTGGGGCCGGCCACCCACGAGGATGCGGTTGCGGTTTATCCAGCTTTTGCGCATATACGAATAGTCGTCGCCGATGAGGAAGACGTCGGCGGCGTTGATGAGCTGCCAATAGCCCAGGTACGGGAACAGGTATGGCTGGTTGGCGGCTACTATCATAGGATGTCGCAATGGGCAAGGAGTTCGGGGTCGTCCGTGTCGATGGAGCAGGCCTTGCGGTCGTCGCCCACGTTTGTGACGGGGAGGCTGGAGCAGCGGAAAAGCCCGTCGCCGAAATAGCGGTCGTTCACGCAGAGCATCATCCCGCACATATAGTCTTCGAAGCTCTGGCCATCCCAGTCGCAGTGGAAAGTGCGTTGCCTGAGGAACGGCTGCACAATCATCCCCTGAGGGCTTTCCAGCAACTTCTCCCAATCCTCCTGCGAAGTAAGCACCCCTGCATGAACCCCTTCGCTCTTCCCAAGGCAATATGGCTTGATGATATATGCATTTTTATTGTTCATTGCATCAGGCACATTTTCGCAAAGCGATGTGCCTATTGCATGCGCATGTAAAAATGCCGTGTCGTCGGGGCTGAGGCAGGCACCCGTGAAGGAGTCCTCGAACCAGAGGCGCATGAAGCGTTTGTCGTGGATGAGGAAGATGTTGCGGAAGTCGCTATACATGCCGCGGTCCATCATGGCGCGGAGGGTGTCCAGGGAGAAAGAGAGCAGGTCGGCCTGGTTAAGGGCGCTGATGAGGAAGACGCCGGGGCGGGTCCAGTCGGCGCGGCGAGGCTCTACTTCGGGGGCTTCCAGGATGGTTACGGTGCAGCCGTGACGCTCGTAGAAGTCCTTGTACAGGCGGATTTCGCTGGTGCGGTCGGCGCTCTTCAAGACGAAGATGTCGCGCCTCCCCTCAAGGATTTCCAGCATGTAGTCCAAAAGCTCCGGGTAGCGGGTGCTGCGGGTGCGGCCCGGGAAGCGGGCCATGAACTTGTCGGCCCATTTCTCCGCATACCAGCTCATGAAGATGCCGTGGGCGAAGAAGCGGGATGTTATCTCGCATATCTTCAGCGAACCGTCATCCGCAATGATGTAATCCGGCCGCCATGTGCCTGCCCGGAAGGGATACAGCTCCTGCATTTCAAGAATCTGCATCTCCTTATCGGAGAGCGGCATATATCGGCCTACATAATCCTTATATTTAAGTGAAAGATGCTCCGCGCACGAGTACAATACGCGGTGAAGGCGGTCCAATTCGGCACGCCGCGCGGAGGTTATGCCCACAGGCTTGGGGTGGTACCAGTGGTGGTAATAGGGTATGAGCCCCTCTATCATTGGAAAAGCCTGGACTGGTATCCAAGGCACTGGAAGCCGTTGCGGTTGATGATGGGGATCATATCCTCGTCGATTCCCAACTGCATGCGCACCCAGTAGCAGATGCTAACGCTCATGCCCAAGGTGTCCGTGTACTTCATCATCCTGCGGATGTTCTTGATGCACAGGGCACGGTCCGGGGCGGTGCGGCTGCGCTGCTTCACATGGTCTGCATTGGACGGGGTGGAATAATCCTCGTACAGCTGCCTTTCCATATCCTTGTCGAAGCGGCCCAGGATCTCGCCCAGTTGGGCAAGGTTCTCCTTGCACACGGTGAGGAACTCCGGTTTATAATTGATGATGCCGGCAGCGTGAAGGGAGTCGAAGAACGTGCGTATGGTCTCGTCGGTGAGGCACGGCGTGAAGATGGGCTGAACAAGGGCGGAATTGGCCAGGATGTCGTTTGCCTGGCAGAACTTCACCGCTTCAAGTCTTTCTTCAATAGTTGCTGCGTAAGGCTCTATGATACTGCGGAATGCGGCAGGCATAATGGACACGCTAGTGTTGAACTGCATGTGCCCTTTGAGCTGCTTGAAAAGGTCCAGCACCGACTCTCCTTCATCCACCACGGTAAGGTCGCTCTTGCCGGCCTTGGTGGCTATGAAAAGCCGAGCCTTGGACTGGGGGCAGCGCTTGAAATGGCGGATGAACTCACGCAGGATCCTGTGGGCGATGCCGGTTTCCAGGGTTGCGGCCTGGAAGGCCTCCGTCTTGGGTGAGAAATAGTAGTAGTGGTTCTGGTTCTCACTCCCCTCTCCATTCATCTCGTCCAGAAGCCTCCGCACATACAAATGATAATTGCGATAGGCCTTGATCACAGGCTGATGCTTACCGTCATTCACAAGGCAGTACATACAGCCAATTCCGCAGCCCTGCACTGGATTGATCTCGTAAGTGAGGGTGGGACAGCGGCCCGTGTAGTTATGGATTTCGGTTTGAATCGCTGCGGGATCGCAGTCTTCCACGATGTAATTCTTATTCCACATATAGCAATAGTCCTTTAAGATACTCTCCTTCCGGATGATAAATGTTCACAGCATGGTCTGCCGGCTGGTTCAGGCGGTCAAGGATGCGAACGCTGCGGCCGGTTTCCGCCGCGGCGGAGAACACGGCCAGCGCAAAGGCTTCCTTGTCAACCACCTGCGAACAGCTGAAGGTGAATATGAACGAGCCCGGAGCGGCCTTCGAG
>JAEEUZ010000228.1 GCA_016290725.1 Bacteroidales bacterium
TTTCCCAGGGTGGTGAAAGCTGCCTCCCGGGTTTGCGGCTGGGGGAAACGAACTTTCAGCGCAGCCATATACTGCTGTACTTTCTCCGGGTCGTCTCGCTCCAGGGCTGCCAGGGCATAGAAGCGGCTGATGTCAGGGTTGGAGGTCTTAAGCTCCTCCACCCGTTGTTGCATGGCAGCTTCGGCCCTGTATATACCACCCGTGGTGCCCGATTCCGGGATGGCCGTATTCTGGATCCACGTGCCGTTGCAGTAGTCAAAAAAGCTGTCTCCAGGATTGACGGAACGGTCCTTGTTGGCCTCAATGGCCTCCGGAAGCGGCAGCGGATCCTGGGCCGACGGCTTCGCCTGTTCGTCCTTCTGACAGCCCGCCATCAGAGCCAGGGCGGCAAAGAAAACACACCAATTATACTTCATGGCCCAAAGATAATATAATGTCGTTAAATGACGCTCAAAACAGAAGCATGTGGTCAAATAAACGGGGTTTACTGTCTTTTGTAGTTCTTTGTTGTCCATGATGCGTCCGTTTTAAAGTCCAAATATAAAAAAGTTTCAGCAAACTGCTGAAGCTTTTAGAGCTTTGTGCCTCGGGCGGATATAGCTGTATCGGTGGCTATCTTGTATTCTTGGTGGCTATCGAATATCCTATCTTTCAATAAGTTGATAGATTACAGTTTTGCCTTGAGCCGCTGGCGTGCTTTGGTAACGGAGGCAGGGGAGATTCCCAGCAGGATGGCCTGCTCCGATACGGAGAACTGCAGGTGCGAGAGAATATAGGTGCGGATATCGCCCTTTGTCAGATCGTGATGCGTTTCCCGGAGAGATTCGGGACTGAAGTCTGATGAATTTCGGAGCATCCGTTCCAATTCGGCCCATTCTTCATCCTGAATGTAGCGGGGCTTGGCACGAAGCCCCTGGAGCAGATGATTCTGCCCCACGAGCGCCTGCATGATCACATAGGAATCCAGTTCACCGGCAGGCCCCTCTCCGGCGTTAGGGACGAATCCTTCCCGCGCATCGTTTCCGGCGTGGATGACCATCAGGAAGGCCCTGACATTCTTACCCAGGATTTCACTCACCTGCGGGATGGTTAACTGGCCCCCGCCGCAGGTGCAGGTTGAGGCAAGCCCCAGTGCCACCAGAACGAGTTGATAATAAATCATTTCAGCCTCGTCCACTTGCAGGCCGAAGGTCTCTGCGATGGCCGAAAGGCTCTCCGCCTTAAAGCCGACATAGGCATCGATGTACTCTTTATAAGAAGTGGGCGGCATCTTCGATTCCATAATCATGGAGAACAGCTGCGGTTCGTCCATGGCGAACCAGATAAGGGCTATCCCGAAGCCCTTGAACGGAGGGTTGAGGGCAAAGCCTTCTCCTACTCGCTTCCTGTACAGTTCCCTCGCTTCCTCCCGGACGGCATCACGGACACCCTGGATGGATCCGAAAGAAGAGAAGATGGCACTGGCGCCGCAGCCAAGGCGGGCGCAGAGGTTTCTGGCCGTCAGGAGCGAGGGCCCTCCGGAGCGCACCAAATCAAGGGCTGCGGAAAGGATTCTTTCTTTTGTTACAGTAACCGGTCTTGCCATAATTGTGTTCCGAAACAGTTCGGTGCAAAGATAGAAAACACAGTAGTATTGTCCAAGGATTGCCAGATGTAAAAGGCTGGATTGTCCACATATTTGTCCATATCATTTTTTTATTTCGGAACACCGGATACACTAACTTTGCAAGTGAAAAAATATGGACAAACGATGAAACGACTGATTGTGCTGTTAACGATTGCAACCCTATCGCTTCCTTGTCTGGCAAAGGACGATTGGAAGGGGAAAGTAATTGATGAAAAAGGCGAGCCTGTGGCATACGCCAACGTGGCAATCCTCTCTCCGGCCGATTCTACGGTCCTGTGCGGTGTCGTCACCCAGGAGGACGGCACCTTCAATATAGTGACCAGTGAGACGGACGGCATCATGATGGTGGCCATGCTGGGTTACAGGACAGAGTATCTCGCTCCTGTCGATGGCGCCGTGATTACCCTCTCCGATGATACGCAGATGCTGGAAGGCGCTGTGGCGAGCGCCGTTATGCCAAAGACCAAACTCACAGGTGAAGGATTGCAGACAAATGTACGCGGCTCTGTGCTGGAAAATGCGGGCAGCGCCAAGGACGTGCTTTCCAAAACGCCGGGACTTATCAAGGGGCAGAACGGTTTGGAGGTGATTGGCAAAGGCGCGCCACTGGTGTATATTAATGGAAGGAGAGTCTCAGACAGCACG
>JAEEUZ010000065.1 GCA_016290725.1 Bacteroidales bacterium
CAGACTATTATTCTTTTGATGGCGCTCTGCGCCTTTTCGTGCAAGAAGGACCCGGAAGGCCAGGAACCCGGGCCCCAGCAGACACAAATAGAGGTTGGAGCGCCAATCAGTGCGGCCGGCGGCATTGTACGTTTCTACGTGCAGGTTCAGGACGGGGAAACGCCCCGCGGGGCAATGGGCGCAGAGGTAAAGCAGCTTGCCGCCGGTCAGACCATCATGGTGAACGGTACTTCTTATGCGCTCAAGGATGGCGGTGAGGGGAAACTGTATGTTGAAGTGAAGGAGGCGCAGGACAATGTCTATACCGCCGTTCTGAAGTACGGGGAGTCGTCTTTCTGGTACGAAGGATCTCCGCTCCAGGGCGTGACGGTGCCTTACTCCCAGTTCTGGAGCAGGACAAGGGAAGCGTTTGCCAGTTGCCCTCAATATGCCTTTTATAAGGAATCAACCGGCAATCTTCTCACATTCAAGGACTTGCCTGCGATGCTCAAACTCAGCCTCAAGGGCATCGGCTTCATCTCGTCGGTGAAGGTGCGCGCCCTTGGAGGGCAGCCCCTCGCCGGAAAAGGTTCATTCTCACAGGGAACGTTCACCCTGGAGGATGCTCTTGACTTTGCAGTTCTTAACTGCACGGAGAAGGGAAGTTATGTTCCGCTTAGCAGTTCCGGCATCGTAGTGCCCGTCCTGCTGGCTCCCGGCTCCTATCCCGACGGCCTTGAAGTAACGGTATGCACTTCCAACCACAAGATGGTGCGCCGCACTTTCCCCGCCTGCGAACTTGCTTCCGGGGAGGTGAAGACAGAGAGTATGGAAATCTCCACTTCGTCGGACCTTGTCTTCTACGAGGGCTTCGACAATTTCGTGTGGGGCGGCAACTGGATGGGCGGCGAAAGCGCCTTCGGTTTCGCTCCGGACGATGATAAAATCACCTCTTCGGGAGGAATGCTCCGTGACGGTTATGCCGATGCTCTCACTCCGGTGGCGTACAACACCCCCGGCAGCGGTTTCATCCAGAGCGACATCTGGGCCGAAGTGGAAAAACGCACGGTAGGGGAGTCCCACTCCATGAGCAAGAGCTATGTTTCCAGCCGCAACATTGCCGACTGGTTCTATCTGTACCGCTGCCAGGAATACCAGGGCAGCCTGGGAGTTGGAATGGGAAACGACTACCGCGGAATCGTCCAGATGCCTTCGCTCGGAGTGAAGGGAATGTGGGATGTCCGCCTCAGCTTCAAGTTCTCCTTCCGTAACGGGGCCAACGACGACCTTCTTGTGAAAGTGGTCAAGGCCGGGCACATAACGGCCTGCAAGATTGACGGCCGTGCAGTACCTTCCCAGATTGGCTATTACCTTAGCACCGGAAGCGCTGTCATGCCCCGCTCAAGGATAACCATTCCCGCCACCGCGGCTGAAGCCAAGCAGTGGCACGAGGTGGAGGTAACCATCTCCGGAGTAACCGACGACACCCGGCTTCAGATTGCCGGCAACGATACCGGCTCAGGAGTCCACGGATTCTTCCTGGACGACATCGAGGTAAGAACGATAGCCGGCAGCGAAAAGAAGGGCACCGTGCGCCTTATGTACTGGAATATCCAGAACGGCATGTGGGCCGACCAGGGGAATAACTACGACAACTTCGTGGCCTGGGTGAACAGGTACGACCCCGACATCTGTGTCTGGTGCGAGGCAGAGTCGCTTTACAAGACCGGGACGGACACCTATCTGTCCTCGTCCCAGAAATACCTTCCCGGCAACTGGACAGAACTTGCGGGCCGATATGGCCACAACAACTATAATGGGGCCCGGAGGGACAACTACCCCCAGGCCATTACCTCCAAGTACAAGATTACCCGGGTCCAGGGAATCGCCGGCCCAAGCGACGTTCCCATCGTGCACGGCGCCGGCCATTTCCAGATTACCATTGGCGGCCGGAAAATCAACATCGTCACAACCCACCTCTGGCCGCATAAGAACGATTCCTACAAGCCTTCCGTCTATCCTACGGGGGATGAGTACAGGGAACACGAAATGAAATATCTCCTTCAGCAGACGGTAAACAGTTCCGCATATTCCTCCGAACAGGACTGGATCCTTCTTGGCGATATGAACTCGGTTTCGAGTCTGGATATAGATACCTACGGATACCCTGCCGACGACAAACGCTTCCTTGCCCAGGACGCCGTGCTGAAAAGCACCTCCCTCAAGGATGTGGTTGCCACCTGGTACCCCGCGCCTCAGTTCGTACAGAGCACGTACGGCAAGGACCGAAGGGATTTCATCTATGTTTCTCCCTCGCTGCTGCAGAATGTGGTCCGGGTGTCGTGTTTCACCGACAGTTTCACTCCCGGAACAAAAACGGACATCTCGAACTTCTCCATGCCGTCGGACCACAGGCCTTTCATCGTTGATTTTAACTTATAATATATAGTAACACTAAAACGTAATCTAAATGAGAAAAACAGTATTCCGGCGCCTTGTGCGCACATTGGTGCTGTCGTTGTCCATGCTCATTCCGCTGAGCCTCAATGCCCAGCGGGTGACTCTTGAGCTGAGGAACGCCACCGTCCAGGAGGCGGTGACCACCCTTCAGAGCCAGGGCAACTACACCATCGTCATCAATTCGGACGATGTGGACCTTGGGAAACGGATTTCCGTCTCCGCCAAGGATGCACCCCTTTCGGAGGTGATTGCCCAGATTTTTGCCGGGCAGAACCTGGATTTCGAAATCAGCGGCAATACCGTTTCGGTATTCCGGCACAAAGCTGCTTCTTCCGGTCCCGTGAAAGGGAACCTCAAAGGCACGGTGACAGACCGGGAGGGGGAACCCCTCATCGGCGCGTTCATACGCGTGAACGGAACATCCCAGCACGCCCAGACGGATCTTGACGGTGGGTTCAGTATCGAGGGCATCTCCTGGCCGGCTACCCTCACGGTTTCCTACATCGGCTTTGAAGACCAGGAAATTTCGCTCACCGGGCGCGAACACCAGCCCTACACCATCGTCATGGCCAGCGAGAACACTCTCCTGGAGGAACTTGTGGTGGTTGGTTACGGTACCCAGAAGAAGGTGAACCTCACCGGTGCCGTCTCGGTCATCGACGGTAAGGAACTCAATGCCCGTCCCGTTACCAACGCCGCCATGGCAATCCAGGGCGCCGATCCTTCCCTGGTTCTCACCACCTCCAGCGGTTCCATCGACGGAAGCAACTACAGCGTGAACATCCGCGGCAAACTGTCGCTCAACAGCGGTTCTCCGCTTGTGCTGGTAGACGGTGTGGAGAGTTCCCTCACCCAGGTGAACCCCAACGATATCGAGAGCATTTCGGTGCTCAAGGATGCATCGGCCTGCGCCATCTACGGTGCAAAGGCATCTGCCGGCGTTATCCTTATCAATACCAAGAGCGGCAGCGCCGGGGAAGCCAAGATCAGCTACAACGGCCGCTTCAGCATATCGGCAAACACCACTTCCACCGACTTCATCACTTCCGGTTACGACTATGTGAAGCTCACCAACGACTTCTACACCACCTTCAAGGGATACGGCGCATGGACCTATTCCGACGAGCAGATGCAGATGCTCGAAGAGCGCCGCTATGATGTAACCGAGAACGCCGCCCGTCCCTGGGTCCTTCCCGATGCCACCGGTACTTACACCTATGTGTACCTTGGCAACTTCGACTGGTACGACTTCGTATTCAACCGCACACGTCCGGAAACCGAGCACAATATAACGGTCCGCGGCGGCACCGACAAGGCGCGCTACTACGCATCGGCCCGCTACCTGTACCGCGAGGGCCTATTTGCCGGCGAAGCGCAGGATGTGTACAACGGACTGTCCCTGAGGGCCAAGATGGACGCCAACATCACCCCCTGGCTGACTTATGCGTCCAACATCAGCCTGGAACGCACGAAGTACGACTGGGGCGGCTTCTGGGAAATGGACGGCTCCACCGGTTACACCAGCCAGGGTATCATGTGGAATATCACCCAGAACGTGGGCCCGAACTATGTTCCTTTCAACCCCGACGGCACCATTGCGATGGTTCCCGGCTTCATGGCCGACGCTACCTCCCCGATCATGTCGGGCCGAGGCGGCGTGTTCATGGACGGCCGCAACCACAACGTGAACCTGAACAACTACTGGACATGGACCAGCAGGCTCACCGCCAAAATCATGAAGGGCCTTAACTTCATTGCCGATTATACATATCGCCGCAGGGACCGCAGGTCCAATTTCCGCAGCCTTCCCACCGCAAACGCCTACGACAACATCAACAAGAGGATGTATGTGGGCAACGGCCTCACCGGCGGCCTTTTCACGAACGGTTCCGTGTACGACTTCACCCGTGAATACCGCTATCTGCAGGACGGCAACATTGTGAACGCCTATTTCTCCTATGACAACACGTTCGGAAAGGACCATCACGTTGCGGCAACCCTGGGCGGAAACTTCGACGACTACCATTCCACCAGCATCACCATCCAGCAGAAAGGCTCCCTGAGCGAGACCCTTTCCTATATCAATATGGCGAACGGCGAAATCGAGAAGGCCTCACAGGGTAATTCCGCATACCGCACCCTCGGCTTCTTCGGCAGGGCCAATTACGACTGGAAGGGACGTTATCTTGTGGAGGTGAGCGGCCGCTACGACGGCTCCTCCCGTTTCCCCAAAAACCATCGCTGGGGCTTCTTCCCTTCGGCTTCCGCCGGTTGGCGCATAAGCGAGGAACCCTTCTGGGCACCCATCAAGCCCTATGTGTCCAATGCCAAGATCCGTGTAAGCTACGGTACCCTTGGCAACCAGCAGGTAGACAACTACTATTACTGGGAAGAGCTCAAGACCGGTCTTCTTAGCGGATATACCTTCGACGGCATTTCCAACGCGGGCCAGGCTTATGTGGACGCACCCGTTTCCAGCACCCTTACCTGGGAAACCGTGATTTCGAAGAACATCGGCGTGGACCTTGCCTTCTTCCAGGGCAGGCTCAACCTGAACGCCGACTTCTTCATCCGCGACACCAAGAATATGCTCACCGCCGGAATGACCCTCCCGTCCGTTTACGGAGAAGCGGCTCCCAAGGAGAATGCCGCAGACCTCAGGACTAAGGGATATGAACTTGCCCTAAGCTGGAAAGACAACGTGAAACTTGCAGGGAAGCCTCTGTACTACGGCGTAACAGCAACCCTCGGCGACTTCGTAACCCACATCACACGCTTTGACAACGAGTCCAAGCTCATCAGCGACAACTACGTGGGCAAGCGCCTCGGTGATATCTGGGGTTATGTGACCGACGGTGTGTTCGCCACCGACGAGGAGGCTGCCGCTTACGAGGCTTCAATCGAGTCGTTCAGCACGGTGAACTCCGGTATCAAGGCCCAGGTTGCTCCCTGGAACCATCTTATGGCCGGCGACGTGAAGTATGTAGACCTTAACGGCGACGGAAAGATCAACACCGGCGACAACACCCTTGACAATCCCGGAGACCGCCGCGTCATCGGCAATTCCCGTCCCCGCTACAACTACGCTTTCAAGGGAGATCTCAGCTGGGCAGGCATAGACCTCAGCGTGTTCTTCCAGGGCGTGGGTAAACTGGACTGGATGCCGAACTACAACTGCATCTATTTCTGGGGTCCTTATTCCTACCATCGTCCCACCTTCATACCCAAGGACTTCGTGGATAAATGCTGGTCTCCGGAAGAGGGGGCCGACAACAGCGATGCCATATTCCCCCGTATGAGAGGCCGAATCGCCACGAGTTCCCACCTGAAGACTTCCGACTTCTATATCCAGAATGCCGCGTATCTCCGTCTGAAGAACCTCACCATCGGCTACACCCTTCCCCTGAAGACCAAGGCCATCGAAAAGGCCCGCGTCTATTTCTCGGGAGAGAACCTCTTCTATCTGTCTCCCCTTACCAGGGCTACAAAGTACATCGACCCGGAAGTTGCAACGACCTCCATCAGCGAGGACTGCACCTATCCCTACTCCAAGACTTTCTCCTTCGGTGTTGACATTACATTCTGATGCTTATGAAAAAGATTATCATACCGCTTGCAATACTGATTCCCGCCCTGGTGCTGACAACCTCCTGCGAGGACTTCCTCACCAAGGCGCCCGAAACCACCCTGTCTCCCGAAACGTACTTCTCATCGGAGGCCGAACTGGACCTGTGGGTGAACAAATTCTACAACGACATTCTGCCCACCCCGGCGAACCTTGCCGAGCTGAATGCCGATGATTGCGGCTCATCCTCTTCGCTGAGCGCCATTCAGAAGGGAACACTCACACCTTCGTCCAAGACCTGGAGCGCAGATACGTGGAAGCCTCTGAGGAACATCAACTATCTGCTGGAGAACAACAGGTGCCAGAACAAAAGTGTGAAAGACCGTTATGACGGAGCCGCATACTTCTTCCGTGCCTGGTTCTATTTCGACATGCTGCGCCAGTGGGGCGACGTGCCATGGTACGACCACGTGCTTGGCTCCACCGACACCGACGCTCTGAACAAACCCAGGGATCCGCGCGGCTATGTGGCCCTTATGATTCTCCAGGACCTGGACAAGGCAATAGATCTTTTGCCTGCCAAGTGGCCCTCCGACGCCGTGTATCACGTTTCCAGGGATGCCGCTCTGGCCCTGAAATCCCGCGTGGCCCTGTTTGAAGGAACCTTCCGTAAGTACCACGCAGGAGATGTGTTCGTCCCCGTGGACGAGCAGACCGTCAGTACGCCCGAGGGCGATGTAACCATATCCTCGGAGTTCTTCCTCCGCCAGGCGGCCGATGCTGCCTCCCGCGTGATGCAGGGATCCCGCAAGCTCTACACCGGCAACGTCCGCAAGTTCTCCAACAATCCCGCCGAGGCATCTTACCGCGAGTATTTCATTCTGGAGGATGCTGAAACCGACGAAACCATCTTCTCCCGCCGCTACAGCGTGGACGTACTTGTGCGTCACGGCCTTCAGTTCGACTTCAAGAGCCAGCGCCGCAGCGCCAGCAACCGTTTCGTGAACCACTACCTGCAGCTGGACGGAACACCCATCCAGACCCGTGCGGGATGGGAAACCCTGAGCTACTACGACGCATTCCAAAACCGCGATCCCCGTATGGCCCAGACCCTCCATGGCCCCGGTTTCCTCAAGGCCGACGTTGACGAGACCACCAAGCTCCACGAGACCGAACAGATGTCCTGGGAGCGTACGTTCAACGGCTACCGCTTCATTAAATATATTTCCGACACCAGCCACGAAACCGCTACCACCTCCACTTCCGACTATCCGCTCATCCGTTATGCGGAGGTCCTTCTGAACTATGCGGAGGCGAAGGCGGAACTTGGCGAAATCACCGCGGCGGACATTGCAGCAACCATAAACGTGATCCGCAGCCGTGCGGGAATGCCCGGTATTTCCGCTGTCCCTACGGAGGAAGACGCCCTTATGGCGCAGTACTATCCCCACGCCAAGGGCGCCCAGAAGGCAGCCATCCTTGAGGTCCGCCGTGAAAGGACAGTGGAACTTGTGTGCGAAGGATTCCGCCAGTGGGATCTTCTCCGCTGGGGCGAGGGTGCACTTCTTACTCCCAAGGCCACGTCCGGTTTCCAGGGTATATACATCTCCGCAGAGCAGGTCGGTCACGACATCGACCTTGACCAGGACGGCAAGGCCGACCTTTACATCTACTCCGGTGCCAAGGGAACCACATCGGCCCCTTCCGTGAACCAGATCCAGCTTGGAAGCGGTTATACCCTTTCCAACGAAACCTACGGCTATCTTACTTACTGGGCGGCTGAAGACTATGTCTGGAACGAAGGACGCGACTATCTGTGGCCCATCCCTGCCGACCAGCGTACTCTCACTCACTTTGCCCTGAGCCAGAATCCCGGATGGGACGACGGTCTAAGCCAATAAACTATGACAAGAAAACTGAATATGATTCTGCTTACCATTCTCCTGCTGCTCCTTACGTCGGGATGCGGGGGAGATAGGCATCCCTCGGAACAGGACGCGGCGCCTCTTACCGTCACTCCCAACTCGGCCACATTTGTTGCTCTTGGAGAGAAGAAAACCTTTTCCGTCATTTCATCCACGGACTGGCTTGCAAGAAGCAGCCAGCCGTGGCTGAAGATTGTCACCGCTTCCGGAAAGGGCGGCGCCACGGCCACCCAGCTTATCATCTCCGCAGAAGAGAACAAGACCGATTCTGAAAGGTCGGCCCAGTTCACCGTGTCCAATCTGGGCAAGGAAAGCGTAGTGATTGACGTGACCCAGGAGCCGAGGGGCGAAGGAGGGGAGACCCAGCAACAGGGTATTTCCTCTGCTGAAGACCTTCTGGCATTTGCCAAGGCGGTAAACGGAGAGGGCTCTGTCACTCCTTTTCTGGTGGACGGAGTGGTTACGATCCTTAACGATATCGACTGCTCGTCCATCAGGGAGTGGATTCCCATCGGCACTGAATCGTCCCCGCTTACCTGCAGCATCAACGGCAACGGCAAGAAACTCACCGGTGTAAACTGGACCGTGGATGTTTCCAAGTACACCCACGCCGGCTTCATTGGTTACGCCCGCGGAATCAAGGTCTCCAAGCTCACCTTCGGTAATGACGGTGACAAAGTGACATTCACGGGCGAAAACGATACGAAAGTGCGTGCCGGCGGCATCGTGGGTTACGGACAGAGCATCACGCTCAACAAGGTGACAAACAATGCCGACCTTGTGGTAACCGGTACATCCTGCACGGAGAACAACCTCATCGTAGGCGGCCTTGTGGGATACCAGGACCAGGATTCCACCCTTGGCGGTGAACTCCAGTCATCGCAGGGCTGCGTAAACAACGGCGATGTTACGGCATCCGTGGTTGCCCGGGCAGGCGGCCTTGTGGGCTACAATTCCGGTGTCATAACCAATTGCACGAATTACGGCACAATCAGGGCTCAGAAGAACTCATCCTTCGGCCCTGGCTGGCTGTGTGCATATAATAAGGCAAGGAGTAACGTCACGTCCAACTTCGGTTATGGTTTCGTAGGAGACACTCCCGCCATGTTTACCAATGCGGTATTCAACGGTGTGGACGGATTCAACATGGAGAGCAATACCGTGGACTGGACCCTGGACGAATACTACGACTGGGAAGAGCTGGAAACCCGCCAGCTTCACAGCGGGGCGGTATACCACCATTATTCCTGTACCAACGTGCCCCGTCACATCTTCGTCCTGGAAGTGGACCTTACCGATCCCGGAATTGAGATAACATCGGCCTTTGCCGGTGACATGGTCCCGAATCCCAACGGCAATAAAAACGACAACAACGGTTTCAACAAGCGAGAACTGCTGTCTCAGCTTTGCGTTCGAAAGCGTGCCGAGGGGCAGAACATCCTTGGCGGAGTAAACTGCTCTTTCTTCGACTCCAACGACGGATTCCCCCGCGGACACCACGTAGAAGACGGAAGGCCTCTGTTCATCAACAATCCCTCCGTAGTGAGCAGGCTCGGCAACCACAAGTGGAGCTTCACGGTGTTTGCCGACAGAACGGCTTCCTGCGGAGTCAAGCAGTTCAGCGGAAAGATGCGTGCGGCGGGAAAGGAGTACAACTACTATTCCGTTAACGATACAATCCTTCGTCACACATCGGCCGCTTACCAGGCCAATCTGTACACCTCCAACTATGTGCACCAGCCCTATCCCGGCTATTCAAATATTCTGAACAATCTGGCACCGGACGCCATGTATGTGGTGTGCGAGTTCACCGGAGAGCCTATGAAGGTGAACACCGGCTATGCTTCCGCGAAGGTCGTTCAGATCCGTGACGGACGCTCCGGCGCCCTTACCGACCTTCCCTTCCTTACGAAGACCAATCAGATAGGTATAGCCCTTTCCGGCGATATGGCCGATAAATGGAGCAGTGCCGTGAAGGTGGGCGATACGGTGGAACTGCGCTGTGACATTTCCATAGACGGGGAGGCATCCAAACCCATCCTCACCCTGGACTCCACAATGTACCAGCTTATGTCCAGCGGTGCCGATGCTTCCGGCACGCCCGGCCCGGACGCCAGCCTTCACACCAAATACGATCCCAAGACCTTCCCGGTGGTAAGTGCCGACCGGAAGAAGGTGTGGATTGTGGAAGTGGACGGCAGGCAGGTTTCCACCAAGTCCTGGTATTCACTTGGAGTGAAGGGTTATGAGATATACCGCATAGGCAAAAAGCTTGGCGGCGCATGGGTGACCGGAATGGACGGCGGAGGATCTTCCTCGATGTGGGTGTGGGATCCTTCAAAGCAGACCGGAGGTCTTGTTTCCCGTCCCTGCGACAGCAAGGGAGAACGAAGCTGTATGACCTATGTCCTTATTAGAGCAAAATAATCCATATATAGTATTATGAAAACACTGAAACAAATCACTGCGGCCCTGCTGATGTGTGCTCTTGTTGCGGTTTCCTGTAAGAAACCAGAGCAGGAGTACTCCCTCAGCGTAGACCGTACGGCCATTGTAGACGTGGCCGCGAACAACCCCGGTGAAGAGGCTCTGATCATTACCACAGACGCTCCTTCCTGGATTCTCACAGCTCCCGACTGGGTTACTCCGTCGGCGACATTCGGTGGCGGTGGATCCACCATCGTCACTCTTGCAATCGCCTCCAACTACAAGAACGAGGCAACGGAGACAAGGCCCCGCAGCGGGGAAATCAAGATTTCCGGCGGCAAGAAGTCGGTAACCGTTCCCATCAACCAGCTGGGCCACCAGGCCGTTATCGACCCCAATGCCAGCATCGGCGGTATCCCCTCACTTAAGGAGTTCCTGGATTTCGTGGAAGCAGTCAATGACGGCGAGGCCCCCATCCGCTGGATGAATCAGAATATGGAGGTTGTCCTCCTTGCCGATATAGACCTTTCAGGCGTTTCCGACTGGACTCCTATCGGCAACGTGGAATCCTCCGGAAACGGCAACAACGCTTCCGGCGCGAAGGGCAACCCCTTCAACTTCGTATTCGACGGCGGCGGCCACACCATCCGCAATTTCAAGGTCACCAAGGACATTGCCGACGGAAAGACCTGGGGCCTGTTCGGCTATCTGTCACGCGCAACGGTGAAGAACCTCAACGTGGAGGCCGACCTCACCCTCACCGCCAGCGGCGCTGCCGATGTGGGCGTAGTAGCCGGAACAGTGTGCTGTTCCACCATTGAGAATGTCAAGGTAACGGCAAAGATTACTTCCGCAGGGGCTTCCTCCTCCAAACGCTTCGCCATCGGCGGCATCGCGGGATTTGCCTTCTCTGCATTCAATCTGGACGAGCAGGTTGCATACGACAGCTACATCCGAAACTGCGAAGTGACTGCCGAGGTGAACATTGACTGCGGCGTCAACACTGCCGCCGGCGCAACCGGAGCGATGTACGGCGGTATCGTGGCTTTCGCCACCAATATCAAGGACGATTCCCGCATCCACATCGAGAACTGCGTGAATAACGGTACGATGAAC